>CAYGIF010000018.1:0-23353 GCA_964349865.1 uncultured Gallionella sp.
TTCCCCGACCTGATCCGCCTCACCACCTCCAGCTTCGTCGCTTACCGGCTGCGCAGCTTTCTCACCGGGCTGGGCATCGCCGTCGGCATCGCGGCGGTGATTTTGCTGACCTCCATCGGCGAGGGGTTGCACCAGTTCGTGCTGGCCGAGTTCTCGCAGTTCGGCACCAACCTGATCGGCATCCAGCCGGGCAAGAAGCAGACGCATGGCGCGAGCGTCGGCATGCTCGGCTCGATCAGGCCGCTCACGCTGGATGATGCCGAGGCGTTGCGCCGCCTGTCCTATATCGAATATATCAGCCCCAGCGTGACGGGAAATGCCGAAGTGCGCGCCAACGGCAAGACGCGCCGCACCATCGTGTCCGGCGTCGGCCCCGAGATGCCGCAGGCGTTGCGCATGTACGTGCAGACCGGCAGCTTCCTGCCCCCGGACGACCCCGAGCAGGCGCGCGCCTTCGTCGTGCTCGGCGCCAAGATCAGGCAGGAACTGTTCGCCGGGCAGAACCCGCTTGGCGGCTATCTGCGCGTCGGCGGGCAGCGCTACCGCGTGATCGGCGTGATGGAGCCGAAAGGCCAGGTGCTTGGCTTCGATCTCGACGATACCGTGTTCATTCCGGCCGCGCGCGCGCTGGAGCTGTTCAACCGCCCCGGGCTGATGGAAATCCATGTCACCTACCGCCCCAGCGCCGAGCTTGAACGGGTCGAGGCGGGCATCCGCAGCATACTCACGGCGCGGCACGGCAGCGAGGATTTCACGCTGGTGCCGCAGGAAAAGGCGCTCGAAGTGCTCGGCTCGGTGCTGGACGTGATCACCTTCGCGGTCGGCGCGCTGGGCGGCATCTCGCTGCTGGTGGGCGGCGTCGGCATCCTGACCATCATGACCATGGCCGTCACCGAGCGCACTTCCGAGATCGGCCTGCTGCGCGCGCTGGGCGCGCGCGAGCGGCAGGTGCTGGCGCTGTTTCTGGGCGAGGCGATGCTGCTGTCCGCATTGGGCGGCCTGGCCGGGCTGGCGCTCGGGGTCGGCATCGCACAGGGCTTGCATCTGCTGTTCCCTGCGCTGCCGGTGCATACGCCCTGGCTATTTGCCGTGCTCGCCGAACTCAGCGCGGTGACCATCGGCCTCGCGGCGGGCGTCGCACCGGCCATGCGCGCGGCACGGCTCGATCCGGTGGAGGCGTTGCATGCGGAATGAAAAAATGCGATCAAAACAATCCGCTGCCCAACGCTTCCTGACCTCCGGTCTGTTCGATGGCCTGAACTCCTTCGCCGAAATCGAAGCGAGAATTTCTGTGCTGCCCGGTAACAAAGAGCGTGGCGACGCCTTCGAGTTATTCGCCGAAGCCTACCTGGCCACACAGAAAATCAACGAAGCGCGCGAAGTATGGCCATTTGAGGCTATTCCCTTAGAACAGCGCAAATTGCTTGCGCTGGATACTGGCAGAGACATGGGTGTGGATGGAACCTATCAAACCCACGACGGCGAACTGCGCGCCTATCAGGTCAAGTTTCGCAGCAATCGCCCCGCGTTGACCTGGGATGAGCTCTCCACCTTCATGGGGCTGACCGATCAAGTCAGTCAGCGCGTGCTATTCACTAACTGCGAAACCTTGCCAAGCCTGATGCGTGACCGCAGCGGCTTCATCGCCATACGCGGCAGCGACCTCGATCGCCTCATGTCGGAAGACTTCGAAGCGATGCGGCTGTGGTTGCAAAGCGGACAAGTCAAACTATCGCGCAAACCACCCAAGCCGCATCAAAAGGAAGCTCTGGCAGCAATTGCCAGTGAACTGGACAAAAACGACCGCACCACTGTCGTCATGGCTTGCGGCACAGGAAAATCGCTGGTCGCGCTGTGGGCGGCAGAACAGCGCGGCTGCCGCAATATTTTGGTGCTGTTGCCTTCTCTGGCATTGGTGCGCCAACTGCTGCACGAATGGTTGCGCGAAACATCTTGGGAGAAACTCGCGTATCTGTGCGTCTGCTCTGACCCTACCGTGGCGAAAGGCGCTGATGATCTTATCGTTCATCAGGCCGACCTCGATTTTCCGGTGACGACCGAGAGTGCAGCAGTCGGCAAATTTCTGGGCAAGCCGTTTGATGGTGTGAAAGTGGTGTTCTCCACTTACCAGTCGGCACACATCGTCGCCGAGGATATGCCCATCGGAGCAAACGGTGAAAGGCAGCCATTCGAGTTGGGCATATTCGACGAAGCCCACAAAACTGCCAGCCGTAGCGGAACTCAATTCAGCTTTGCCTTGGCAGATGAAAATCTGCCCATCCGTAAGCGGCTGTTCTTTACCGCTACACCGCGCCATTATGACATTCGCAAAAAGGACAAAGAGGGCGACAACACGCTTGTTTATTCGATGGACAGGCCGGAAGTCTATGGGCAGGTTGCCTATACCCTCAGCTTCGCAAAGGCTGCGCGGGACGACATCATTTGCGATTACAAAGTAGTCATCTCGATGGTGACATCCGAGATGCTCAACGACTATGTAATCAAACACGGCGAAGTCATCGTTGCGGGCGATGCGGTTAAGGCGCGCCAAGTCGCTTTGCAAATCGCGTTGCAAAAGGCTGTGGAGAAATATAGCGTGAGCCGCATCTTCACTTTTCACGGCTCAGTTGCAGCAGCGCGCTCCTTTACCTCGGACGATGGCGAAGGTATCCGCCAACATCTCAAGGATTTTCAAGCGCTGCATGTCAGCGGAACAATGCGCACCTCGGAGCGCGAAGACTACATGAAGGCTTTTCGGCTAGCGAAAAAAGTGGTGATGTCCAACGCCCGTTGCTTAACCGAAGGTGTGGATGTTCCGGCGGTGGATATGGTTGCCTTCATGTCGCCGCGCAAAAGCAAAGTGGACATCGTTCAGGCCACTGGACGCGCGATGCGCAGATCGGATGAAACTGGCAAGAAATTAGGCTACGTGATGGTGCCGCTGTTTCTGGATATGACCATCAACGAAACTATCGAAGAAGCGCTGCACCGTACTGATTTTTCCGATGTGTGGGACGTGCTTTCCGCGATGAAAGAACAGGACGATGTGCTCATCGACATCATCCGCCAGATGCGCGAAGATAAAGGCCGCATCGGTGGCTATGATGATAGCCGCTTCCGCGAGCGCATCGAAGTGTTGGGGCCAAGCGTGTCGCTGGAGGTGATACGCAACTCGATTACAGCGGAATGTGTGGAAAGCCTCGGTGCAACCTGGGATGAACGATATGGGGAATTGCTGGCGTATAGGGATGAACATGGCAATGTGAATGTTTCTGCCTCGTCAACGGGTTTGGGTGTGTGGGTAACCACACAAAGACAAACAAGGAAAAATGGCAAGCTTTCAGAAGAAAAAATTCGGTTGCTCGATGAATTGGGGTTCGTATGGGAACCGTTCGATGCTAAATGGGAGCAGAAGTATTTAGAGCTGCTTTCCTTCAAAGAGACGCATGGCAACGTAAATGTGCCTAGACATTATTCGACTGATCTAGGTACATGGGTGCATAACCAAAGGCATAACAGAAAAGTTGGTGCCATTTCTGAGGATCGAATCCAACGGCTTGATGAAATCGGATTTGAGTGGGAGCCAGTTGAAGCACAATGGAACGAGCAGTATGAAAAATTAGCCATGTATAAGGCAAAGCATGGAAATTTAGATGCCCCACAGCGTAGCTCTACGAAGCTTGGTTTGTGGTCCAACTCACAAAGACAAAATAGAAAAAATGGGATTCTTACAGCAGAAAGAATTCGACTCTTGGATGAGATTGGATTTGAATGGACTCCAAGAGATTCAGTATGGGACGAGGGATTCAACAAATTGCTTGCCTATAAAGCCGAGCATGGGAATGTTGATGTTTCGAAGCATCCGAATACAGAGCTTGGAACATGGGTGAGCGTCCAGAGAAAGGCTAAGAGCAGGGGAGAGATTTCAGAAGAAAGGCTTCAACGGCTTAATGAAGTCGGGTTTGTTTGGGATGCCCATGAGTCTCGTTGGGAAGAAATGTTTCGTCAATTGCGTGTTTATAAAGATACGCATGGAGATTTGAATATCCCGACTGCGTCAACAGGCTTGGGTTCATGGGCACACATTCAAAGAAGAGCAAAGAAAAATGGCAAGCTCTCGGAAGAAAAGATTCAACGATTGAATGAGGTTGAATTTGCTTGGGGTTTTCTTGAATCAAAGTGGGAAGAAAAATACAACGAACTGGTTGCCTATAGTGTTCAGCACGAAAGTGTGAATGTACCAGCAAGGTTAACTGGTTTGGGAAGCTGGGTAAGTATTCAGAGGAAAAACAAAAGGACAGGGACTCTCTCAAAAGAGAGGATTGATCTGTTAGATAAAATTGGTTTTGATTGGGAACCTCCGATGTCGCCACCGCCCAGGAAAAATACCGATGCAGACTGGTCGTTAAGGTATAAGGAGTTGCGTGATTATAAAGCAGCCTACGGGGATACCAATGTTCCCGGACTCTGGGTTACTGGTTTGGGTCGGTGGGCAAGCACGCAAAGGCAGGCAAGGAAAAACGGCAAACTTTCAGAAGAAAGAACTCGTTTGCTTGAGGAAATTGGTTTTGAGTGGGTGCTCAAAAGCGGTCGAAAATAGGAAGCAGGGAGAATATGAAATGCCAGATGTATTGTAGATACGATGATCTGACCCCTTACTGGGTAAGGTGGCATGAACTAGGTGAGCTGTGGTCGAGGCATTACTTCGGATTTCTGGAAGCATCATCTCTTAAGTACGCATACCACAAGAATTGGTTCAAGAATGGCGAAGATGGGCAGCTACATTTTCAAATGGGTGAAATCTACTTTGACCCGGAACGTGAATACATAAATTTTCACAATGGAAGACACCGGACGATCCTTTTGTCCTCACTGCTGGAGGTAATACCGATTGCTGTGGATAACACTATTTTGGAGAGTGATCTGTTTGAACGTTTCTTGGTGCGCCCCATTGAGAAAGATGAAGCGATTGAGTTGTTTGATCTTGAAATTTTATCGGCAAATCAATTGAGGCAAAAGCATGAATAGGGGGCAAGCCACGTTTTCCTTTGTCACAACCGTAGAGGCATTGCATGCGGAGTGAGTGCGAAATGCCGCGTAGCTGCGACATCTTCTGCAACGTCATTGACAACTACGGCGACATCGGTGTGTGCTGGCGGCTGGCGCGGCAACTGGCGCATGAGCATGGCCTCGCCGTCAGGCTGTGGGTGGACGATCTGGGCACTCTGGCCAAGCTGTGCCCGGAGGCGGATGCGGCGCGGGACGTTCAGCGTTGCCGGGGCGTGGAGGTGCGGCGCTGGCATGGAGCAGACAGTCCGTTCGCCCTGAGGCCTGCCCTGAGCCAGGTCGAAGGGTATCGAAGGGTGAACAGCGAAGCATCCGAATTGCGGAATGGGCTTCGATACCTCAGCCCGAACGGAGAGGAGGAGGCGATTCAGCCCGCCGACCTGGTGATCGAGGCCTTTGCCTGCAGGCTGCCGCAAGGCTACCTTGAGGCGATGGCGGCGCAGGAAGTCAAACCGGTGTGGATCAACCTCGAATATCTCTCCGCCGAGGACTGGGTGCATGGCTGCCACGGCCTGCCTTCGCCGCACCCTAGCCTGCCGCTGACCCGGTATTTCTTCTTTCCCGGCTTCACTCCGCAGACCGGCGGGCTGCTGCTGGAACGCGACCTGTTCGCGCGGCGCGATGCGTTCCAGCGCGACGCCGCGCAACAGCAGGCGTTCTGGCAGTCGTTCGGCATGGACATGCCTTCGGTGGAAGCGCTGAAAATCTCGCTGTTCGGCTACGAGAACGACTCGCTGGCGGGGTTGCTCGATGCCTGGGCAAGCGGCGCGCAGCCGGTGCTGTGCCTCGTGCCGGAGGGGCGCATCCTGCCGCAGGTCGGGCAGTATTTCGGCGATACCGCACCGCACGCGGGCAGCAGCTATACACGCGGCAACCTGCAGGTGCGCGTGCTGCCGTTCGTCGAGCAGGAACGCTACGATGAACTATTGTGGGTATGCGATGTCAACTTCGTTCGTGGCGAGGATTCCTGCGTGCGGGCGCAGTGGGCGGCACGTCCTTTTGTCTGGCAAATTTACCCGCAGCACGATGCGGTGCACTGGGATAAGCTGCAAGCCTTTCTGGATTTATACAACGCCCCGCTCAGCACGGCGGCAGGTCAGGCGATGCAAGGCCTGTGGCGTGGGTGGAACAGCGGCGGAGGTGCAGGACAGGCTTGGCCTGATTTCGCCGCCGCACGGGACGAGTTGAACGAGCATGCGCAGCACTGGGCGCGGGAATTGGCCGAAAACAATCTGGCGTTGAATTTACTGGATTTTTCCCGAAAAATCGGTAGAATGCGCGCCATCGAAATTGAGGGGCAGTAAATATGAAAATAGCACAGGATTTACGCGTAGGTAACGTGATCATGGTCGGTACCGATCCGATGGTGATACTCAAGGCGGACTACAGCCGCTCCGGCCGCAACGGCTCGGTGGTCAAGATGAAGATGAAAAATCTGCTGACCGAGTCCGCAAAGGAAACCGTGTTTAGCGCCGACGACAAATTCGAACAGATCATGCTGGATCGCAAGGAAGTGAACTACTCCTACTTCACCGACCCGATGTATGTGTTCATGGATGGCGAATACAACCAGTATGAGATCGAAGCCGAAAGCATGGGCGACGCGCTCAATTACATCGAAGACGGCATGGCTTGCGAAGTGGTGTTCTACAACGACAAGGCGATCTCGGTTGAGCTGCCCAACACCATCGTGCGCGAAGTTATTTACACCGAGCCTGCGGTGCGTGGCGACACCTCCGGCAAGGTGATGAAGCCAGCCAAGATCAATGGCGGTTTTGAGCTACCCGTCGCGGCCTTCGTCGAAATCGGCGACAGGATCGAAATCGACACACGCACCAACGAATATAAGAAACGCGCCTGATAGCGGCTGATTGGTTCGATGAAAAGGCCAGCCGCGCGGTTGGCCTTTTTTTCGGGTTGCAGGTAAGCGTTGCATTGCGCCGGTGCCGGGACACGCTATCCGCAAAGCCACGACACCGGTGGTAGAATGCGCCGGCGATTTGCAATACTCCCGATGCGTGGAGAGTACGCAGTCTTACCGAATAAAATGGAATTGGGATAACACGGCGGAACCGGCATGGCGCAGGAAAACGACGAATTGATCCAGGCTCAGGCGGAATTGCGCGATTTCAAGCGCACGGTGTTGGCCTTGCGCCAGGAGTTGGAGACTGCCCATGCGGAGACGGACGCGCGGCTGCGCAAGTCCGCCGTGGCCGCCAAGGCCGAGATCGCGCAACTGGAATCCACCGTGGTCGCGTTGCGCGAGGAGCTGGAGGAAGCGCGGGCGGAACGCGAAAAAGCGGTGCAGCAGGCCATTGCCGCCAGCCACAACGACATCCAGCAATTGAAAGCGACCGTCGCCGCGCTGCGCGATGCCCTCGAAACCGCGCGCATTGACAAGGATAGCGGCATCAAACAGGCGATTAACGCGGCGAACGTCGAGATCGCCCAGTTGCATGGCACAATCCGCACACTGCGCGAGCAACTCGAAGCGCTGTCCGCCAAAACCTGAACCCGCTGAAAACCTGAGCCTGTTAAAAATGGAAAAGCCGACCTCCAAGGCAGCACCCAAAAAAGCGAAACCGCTTGCCGACAATGGCACGCAACAGCGCCGCCGCCTGCACACGGCAGAATTGCTGCTTGAGGTCTCGCACAAAATGGCGGCGTTCGACACGCTCGACGAGGTGCTCAATGCGCTGGTGGAGATGACCACCGCCCAGCTTAATGCCGCACGCGGTTCGCTGTTCCTCAACGATCCGGCCACCAACGAGCTCTATTCGCGCGCCGCGCAGGGCAATATCCAGCGCGAGATCCGCATGCTCAACACCAGCGGGATCGCCGGTTTCGTGTTTACCAGCGGCGAGCCGCTGATCATTCATGATGCCTATTCGGATTCGCGTTTCAACCGTTCCGTTGACGAGCAGACCGGCTTCGTCACGCAAAACATCCTGTGCGTGCCGATCAAGACGGTAAGAGGCGAGGTTATCGGCGTCGCGGAAACGATCAACAAGCGCAAGGGCAAGTTCACCACGCATGATTTGCACCTGCTCCAGGCGATGACCAGCCAGGGGACGCTCGCGCTGCAAAGCGCGCAGTTCATCGAGCGCATGAAGGCGCGCCACAAGCAGGAGATGGAGTTCATCGATGTCGTCTCCGAAGTCACCGCCGACATCAAGCTCAGCTCGCTATTGCAGCGGGTGATGGGCGAGGCGACGCGCATGCTCAATGCCGAGCGCTCGACACTGTTTCTCAACGACGAGAAAACCAACCAGTTGTGGTCGGAAGTCGGCCAAGGGCTGGAGTCGATGCAGATACGCCTGCCCAACCACCTCGGCATCGCGGGCGCGGTTTTCACGTCGGGCAAATCCATCAACATCCCCTACGCCTACGCCGATTTGCGCTTCAATCCGGCATTCGACAAGAAGACCGGCTTTTTCACGCGCTCGATCCTGTGCGTGCCGATCGTCAACAAGCACGGCAAAACCATCGGCGTGACCCAGGTGTTGAACCGGCATGGCGGCCCTTTCACCGGCGACGACGAATCGCGGCTGCGCGCCTTCACCGCGCAAATTTCCATCGCGCTGGAAAACGCCAAGCTGTTTGCCGATGTGCAGGAGATGAAGAACTACAACGAGGCCATGCTGGAATCGATGTCGAACGGGCTGATCACGCTGGACGAGAACGAAAGCATCGCCACCTGCAATGCGGCCGGCCTGCGCATCCTCAAGGCGCATGCCGGGGAGGTGCTGCGCAAGCCGGTGGCGGAATTTTTTGTGGACGATAACGCCTGGGTGCTGGAAAAGCTCAAACAGGTGGCCGAAAGCGGGCAGCAGCAGACTTCCATGGATGCGCCGCTGCAAGTGGCGGGCGAAACGCTGTCGGTCAACCTCACCGTGCAGCCGCTGCTCGACGTCGACCAGAAACGCATCGGCTCGATGTTCGTGATCGAGGACATCAGCAGCGAGAAACGCATCAAGTCCACGATGTCGCGCTACATGGACCCCGGCATCGCCGACCGGCTGGTCGCCGCCGGCGCCGAAGTGCTGGGCGGCAAGAACGTGGAATGCACGGTGTTGTTCTCCGATATACGCGGCTTTACCACGCTGACCGAGCAGCTCGGCGCGCAGGGAACGGTGGCGCTGCTCAACGAATATTTCACGCTGATGGTGGATTGCATCCAGCATGAGGAAGGCATGCTGGACAAATTCATCGGCGATGCGATCATGGCGGCGTTCGGCATTCCGGAAAGCCACGAAGACGATGCCGACCGCGCGGTGCGCGCCGCCATCGCGATGCTCAAGACGCTGGAAACCTGGAACCGCCAGCGCATCGGCGAGGGCAGGCTGCCGGTCAATATCGGCGTCGGCCTGAATACCGACAGCGTGGTGTCCGGCAACATCGGCTCGAAAAAACGCATGGACTTCACCATCATCGGCGACGGCGTCAACCTGGCTTCCCGCCTGGAGTCCGCCTGCAAGCAATATGGCACCAAAATACTAATCAGCGAATTTACCGTGCGCAAGTTGCAGGGCACTTACCGGAAAAGGGAGATCGACCTGGTGGTGGTCAAGGGCAAGACCGAGCCGGTGTCGATATACGAAATCCTCTCCTACCACACCGAGGAAACGTTCCCCAATATTGCCGAGGTGCTGGGGCTGTTCAAGGATGGGCTGGCCAGCTATCGCGCCCGCCGCTGGGACCAGGCCATCAAATTGTTCGGCGAGGCCGTGGCGCTCAATCCCAACGACAAACCGAGCCAGCTCTATATCGGGCGCGCAGAACACCTCAAGGCCAGCCCGCCGCCGGACGATTGGGCGGGCGTGTGGGTGATGGAGTCGAAATAGCCCGCTGCTGTATTCAGCCTGGGCGGTCGCGCGACGGGATGCGGTAGAGCCAGATCACCATCGTCAGTCCGAAGAAGGCCAGCGCGAGTTGCAGCCAGCCGTTCTCGATAAAAAAAACGATCGAGCTGCCGAAGGTCAGGGTCATCGCGGTCACTGCGACCAGCTTGATTTTCCACGGGATGCTCCGGTAGCTGCGCCATTCGACGATCAGCGGCCCGAGAGCCGGATGGTTCATCAGCCAGTTGTAGAAGCGGTGCGACGAGCGCGCGTAGCAGGCGGTGGCCAGCAACAGGAACGGCGTGGTTGGCAGGATCGGCATGAAGATGCCGATGATGCCGAGCAGCAGGAACAGCGTGCCCAGCGCGGCGAAAGCGAGCCGCACCCACAGGAAGCGGTGCTTGCGCACCTCGTGGCTGTAGTCGCGGCGCTTGACGGATTGGACACGGCTCAATCTACACCTCTTAACATCCCGATGAATTGATCGATTTCCTGGCGCGACATCCGCCGCGAGGTTTCGAATTGCGCATGGGTTTCCGGGTGTTGCAGATCGAGGCGGATGCCCCACAGCGGCCGGGTGCTGGTCGGCAGCATCGCGTAACGCACGTCGCCGAGCAGGCCCAGGTCTTCCGGGTGCAAGGCCAGATAGCCGTCCGAAAAAAACTCGAAGCGCCGGATGTCCCGGTGCAGCACCGAAGCTGGGGAAAGCGCAGGCAGGTCGCGGGGCAGGTCGAAGGCGCGCACCGTATTGCCCGGGTAAATCCGCGCGGCGCTACCCACCCGCACCGCATCGACGTAATAGATGCCATTGGCGCGGTAGATCGAGCGCCACAGCAACAGGTTGCCCATGGTCGGCTTGACGGTCAGTTTCCCGGCTTCATGGCCGCGCTGCATGATGGTGGCGCGCATCGCCTCTTCGGCGCGCTGTTGCTGGAACCAGCCGGCAGACAGGTAGGCCGCGGCCAGCAGCAGGCCGATGCGCGCCGGCAGCGTGTTGCGCCGGCGCAGGCCGAGCAGCAGCGCCGCGCCGAGGATCAGCGCAAACAGCGGGTCGAAAATCGGGACGATGCTCCAGGCGATGCGATCTTCTGTGAAAGGCCACAGCAGGTGCGTGCCGTAGCTGGTGCAGGCATCGAGCAAGCCGCTCGTGGCGCAGCCCAGCAAGGCGTACAGATAGATGCGCCGGAAGCCGAGCGGATGACCGAATGCCTTGAATGCGGGCAAGAGGATCAGCGCAACCAGCAGCGCGCCGACCGGAATGAAAATCAGCGCATGCGTGAACTGGCGGTGATACTCCAATGTCAGCAGCGGGTCGGCATCGGAGCGGATCAGCGCATCGGCATCCGCCAGCAGCGCGGCAAGGAAACCTGTCACCGTCGCGGCGCGCGTTTCACTTTTGCGGCTGCACGATTGGGCGAGGGTTCCGCCCAGCAGGCCGTGGGTCAGAATGTCCATATAGCCGCGTTCCGTCCAATAGGGGTAACAAACCATTCCCGGTGCAATATTCCCATGGGGGGTCGTTCGGCAAAGGTAAGCAGTGGCATGATCGGTGAGTCGATGCCGGGCATGATGCCGGAACGGCGAGTCTATCAATTGCCCGAATTTGTGTCTATTGAAAGCGCCCGCACCACTAAGTCAGGCGTCCCCGTGCGGCCACAGGCACCGGTGTGCTAGACTTAATCGAAACTTAAACCACAGGGATGATCGCCATGAAAAAATTTCTGCTGATTCTGTTAATGCTGGCCAATACAACTGCTTTCGCCGGACTCAGCAAATGGGTGGATGCGGATGGCAAAGTGCATTATTCCGATCAACCGCCTCCCGCCAATGTGAAAGCGCAGACACTGCGCGTGACTTCAGAGGCTGCTGCTCCCATGAGTGCGAGCGCGCCTGCCGCGCCAAAAACCATCGCGGAACGCGAAGCGGAATTGAAGAAGGCTCAACGGGCAAAAAAAGAAGCTGCCGACAAGGCCGCTCAGGAACAGGCCAGAATAGAAGCTGAAAAAGCTAATTGTGCCGCCGTACAACAGAATTTGCGCGCCCTGCAGGAGGGTATGCGCATGGTGGAGATCGATGCCAAAGGCGAGCGTTCCTACCTGGACGACGAACAGCGCCGCCAGCGCATTGAAAAAGCCCAACAGGACATCAAGGCTTCCTGCAAATGATCAAGCTTTGAATGCCGCGCCGTTGCCGGCTCTGCGTTTTCCAGATTTACCGATAGGCCAATAAATAACTGCAGCCAGGGGGCTGATCCGTGAATTGGATCAACGCCTGTTTTTTATCGCAACACAATTCGCTGCCACGGTCAATAGGCCGAAATATATAGGCATTTCGGCATATAGGTATTCTCCGGTTTCGATGGTAAATTTTTCAGCACGCAAATTTACCGATTAGGGGGTTATCGTGAACACTGCGAATACCGTAAAACCGGATGAGATCAAGTCGTTCAGCCTCCAGGCCGAAATTATCAGGCAGATACAAATCAACGATGGGCATGCTGCCTGTTATGCCACTTCTGCCATCAATCAGTGCAACAACAAAGAGTGCGGCTGGCGCCACGACTGCTTTGATGAAGTCCGCGAAGTCGGGTAATGCCCATCCAGGCCAGCCAACGCGCCTGCATGCGCGTTGTCATTCGCGGGCTCGCAGCGGTGCTGCTCGAATTCCCCGCTCATCCCGCGCCCGTACCGGACGCGGATTAAATTTCCAACGTGTCGCCATCAAAACAAAAAGCCCACCACAAGGGTGAGCTTTTTGTTTTGATGGTGGAGACGGCGGGAATTGAACCCGCGTCCGCAAGCACTCTACAGGCAGTTCTACATACTTAGCCTGGCTGTTTGATTTAATCCCGGACACGCCAACCGGCGGGCTGGTACGGGACGAGTCACCTTGGTTTTAGCTCCGATCAAAGTGACCCTGACCGGCACGATTCCATGTAATTTACCTCACTCATCTCCGCCTTGCGGCTTCGAGCCCCTCCATGGACAGCAGGGTGTGAGGTTCAGCCGACTAAGCGGCTAAAGCGTAGTTTTCGTCGTTTGCGACTAGTTTTTTCCAGCTGATTTACGAGGTGGCGGGTCCTCGGTATGCCCTACGCTGCTTTGCAACCCACGTCGAAGCCAAGTCGTCCCCGGTTCGATTTTGCTGCACAACTGCTATGTAACGGTGCAGATTGTAGCAGACTCAGAGGGCGAGATAATTGAGAAGTTCCATGGGGGCATCAATAATGCCGTGCGCGCCCCAGCTATCGAGCCGGGCGTCGCCGCCGATATAGCCGTAGCGGGCGATGATGCCGCGCATCGCGGCGGCGTTGGCGGCTTGCATGTCGCGCAGGTCGTCGCCCAGGTACAGGCACTGTTCCGGCGAGACGCCGATGATCTCGCAGGCTTTGAGCATCGGCTCCGGATGCGGTTTGGCGTGCGCGCAGGTATCGCCGCCGATCAGGCAGGCGGCGCGTTCGGCATGGCCGAGGGCTTGCATCAGCGGCAGCGTGTAGCGGTGCGGTTTGTTGGTGACGATGCCCCACCGGATGTCGCGCTGTTCCAAAGCGGCAACCAGTTCCGCCATGCCGGCGAACAGTCGCGTATGCACGCAGATGTTGCGCTCGTAATAGCCGAGGAAAATGTCGCGCAACGCGTCGTAATCCGGCGCATCCGGTTCGATGCCGAAGCCGAGCTTGAGCAGGCCGCGCGAGCCGTGCGAGGCTTGCGGCCTGACGATGCCCAGCGGCAGCGGCGGCAGATGGCGCGTGGCGCGGGTATGGTTCAGTGCGGCGGCGAGATCGGGCGCGGTGTCGGCAAAAGTGCCGTCGAGATCGAACAGGACAGCTTTAATCACAGCGGTAATCAGAGGGCAAGTAGGGTGGGCACGATTTTGTGCCCACGCGGATACCAAACCGCGTGGGCAGACGAAACACCTGTCTGCCCACCCTACGTGCTCCGCCATCTGTCTTCTGGTCAATCACGACGGCAGGCGATCATGTAGTTCACGTCGGTATCGCTGCCCAATGAATAAACCTGGCTGAGCGGGTTGTAGCTCATGCCGATGAGGTCTGTCAGGCTCAACCCGGCATTGCGGCAAAATTGCGCCAGCTCGGAGGGTTTGAGGAACCTGGCGTAGTCATGCGTGCCGCGCGGCAGCAGTTTCAGCACATATTCCGCGCCGAGGATGGCGAACAGATAGGATTTCGGGTTGCGGTTGAGCGTGGAAAAAAACACCCAGCCGCCCGGCTTGACCAGTTTCGCGCAGGCCGCCACCACGCTTTGCGGGTCGGGCACATGCTCGAGCATTTCCATGCAGGTGACGACATCGTAATGGCCGGGCTGCTCGGCGGCGAGGTCTTCCACGGCAATCTTGCGGTAATTGACGTGCCGGCCGCTTTCCAGCAGATGCAGCTTGGCGACTTGCAGAGCCTTGTCGGAAAGGTCTATGCCGCTGACGTTCGCGTTCAACCCGGCCATGCTTTCCGACAAGATGCCGCCGCCGCAGCCGACATCCAGCACGGTTTTTCCGGCCAGCCCGGCATGGCGGTCGATATAGCCCAGGCGCAGCGGGTTGATGTCGTGCAGCGGCTTGAACTCGCTGTTCGGATCCCACCACTTGTGGGCCAGTTGCGAGAATTTTTCCAGTTCGGTGGGGTCGGCGTTGGTCATGGCAAGGGCATTGATTGGCGAGGGGCGGACTTTAACAAAACTTGCCGCTCCAGCCAAATGGTATCGCCGTGTATGCGGGTGGCTCCGGGGTACGCTGCTGTGCTAAAATGCGCGCTTTGTTATGCGTTTGCTACCTTAGGTCAAAGCTAAATCCATGGAACAGAAATTCGCCAAAGAAACCCTGCCGGTCAGCCTCGAAGAAGAAATGCGCAAGTCCTATCTGGACTACGCGATGAGCGTGATTATTGGCCGCGCGCTGCCGGATGTGCGCGACGGCCTGAAGCCGGTGCACCGCCGCGTGCTGTTCGCGATGCACGAGCTGTCCAACGACTGGAACAAGGCCTACAAGAAATCTGCGCGTATCGTCGGCGACGTGATCGGTAAATACCATCCGCACGGCGATACGGCGGTGTACGACACCATCGTGCGCATGGCGCAGGATTTCTCGCTACGCTACACGCTGGTGGACGGGCAGGGCAACTTCGGCTCGGTGGACGGCGACAACGCGGCGGCGATGCGTTACACCGAAATCCGCATGTCGAAAATCGCCCATGAATTGCTCGCCGATCTGGACAAGGAAACGGTCAACTTCGGGCCGAACTACGACGGCTCCGAGCATGAGCCGCTGGTATTTCCGGCGCGCTTCCCCAACCTGCTGGTAAACGGCTCATCCGGTATCGCGGTGGGCATGGCGACCAACATCCCGCCGCACAATCTGAACGAAGTGGTGGATGCCTGCCTCGCGCTGCTGAAAAATCCCGATCTGGATATCGAGCAGTTGATCGAATACGTGCCCGCGCCGGATTTCCCGACGGCGGGTTTCATCTACGGCCTGGCCGGCGTGAAGGAAGGTTACCGCACCGGCCGCGGCCGCGTGATCATGCGCGGACGCACCCATTTCGAGGATATCGGCAAGGGCGAGCGCCAGGCCATCATCATCGACGAGCTGCCCTACCAGGTGAACAAGGCCAATCTGCTGATCAAGATCGGCGAGATGGTGCGCGAGAAGCGCCTGGAAGGCATTTCGGAAATCCGCGACGAATCGGACAAGTCCGGCATGCGCGCGGTGATCGAGCTGAAGCGCGGCGAAAATGCCGACGTGATCCTCAACAAGCTGTATAAGGATACCCAGTTGCAGGACAGCTTCGGCATCAACATGGTCGCGATCATCGACGGCCAGCCCAAGCTGCTCAACCTCAAGCAGGTGATCGACGCGTTCCTGCGCCATCGCCGCGAAGTCGTCACGCGCCGCACCCTGTTCGAATTGCGCAAGGCGCGCGAACGCGGCCATATTCTCGAAGGCTTGGCGGTGGCATTGTCCAACGTGGATGAGATCATCGCCTTGATCAAGGCGGCGCCGACCCCCGCCGATGCCAAGCGCGAACTGATGGCGCGCACTTGGCGTTCGTCGCTGGTAGAAGACATGCTCAGCCGCGTCAGCGATGCGTCGCGCCCCGAAGGCTTGTTGCCCGAGTTCGGTCTGGTCGGGCAAGGCAAGGCACGCGGTTATCACCTTTCCGACGCACAGGCGCAGGCGATCCTGGAATTGCGCCTGCAACGCCTGACCGGCTTGGAGCAGGACAAGATCGTCGGCGAGTACCGCGAAGTGATGGACAAGATCGCCGACCTGCTCGACATCCTCGCCAAGCCGGAGCGCGTCACGCAAATCATCAACGATGAGCTGGTTGCGGTGAAAGCGCAGTTCGGCGACAAACGCCGCAGCGAGATCATCACACACACGCAGGACATGAGCATGGAAGACCTGATCGCGCCGGAAGACGTGGTGGTCACGCTGTCGCATGGCGGCTACATGAAGGCGCAGAAGCTCGACGAATACCGCGCGCAGAAGCGTGGCGGGCGCGGCAAGCAGGCCACGGCGACCAAGGAAGACGATTTCATCGACAACCTGTTCATCGCCAACACTCACAACTATATTCTTTGTTTCTCCAACCGCGGCCGCGTGTACTGGCTCAAGGTCTATGAAGTGCCGCAGGGCAGCCGTATTTCGCGCGGCAAGCCGATCGTGAACCTGTTGCCGCTGGAAGAGGGCGAGAAGATCAATGCGGTGTTGCCGGTGAGCGAGTTCGTCGAGGATAAATATGTGTTCTTCGCCACCGCCGACGGCACGGTGAAAAAAACCTCGTTGACGGATTTTTCACGCCCGATGAAGCGCGGCATTATCGCGATCAATCTGGACGAAGGCGATCATCTGATCGGGGTCGCCGTCACCGACGGCAAGCATGACGTGATGCTGTTCTCGAACGGCGGCAAGGCGGTGCGCTTCGATGAAAACGATGTGCGCCCGACCGGACGCGCATCGCGCGGCGTGCGCGGCATGAAGCTGGCCGCCAAGCAGCAGGTGATCTCGTTGCTGGTGGCCGAGAACGAGCAGCAGAGCGTGCTGACCGCGACCGAAAACGGTTATGGCAAGCGCAGCCCGATCGTCGAATACACCCGCCACGGGCGCGGCACACAAGGCATGATCGCGATCAAAACTTCGGCGCGCAACGGCAAGGTGGTCGCCGCGACGCTGGTGAACGTCGAAGACGAAATCATGCTGATCGGCACCAGCGGCGTGCTGATCCGCACCCGCGTCAAGGAGATCCGCGAGATGGGGCGCACCGCGCAGGGCGTTACACTGATGAATGTGGAGAAGGGCGAGAAGCTGGCGGGGTTGAGTAGGATTGCCGAGCCGGAAGAAGAGGAATAGCAACGGGAAGGGATAAGAGGGAAGGGATAAGGGTGAAAACCGGGGCGGGAATCACGATGATTTTACCCTTTCCCCTTCTCTCTTCTCCCTTCTCAGGGAAACTACAATGACAATCTACAATTTCAGCGCAGGCCCGGCCGTATTGCCGAGAGAAGTTTTGCTGCAGGCGCAGGCGGAATTGCTTGACTGGCACGGCAGCGGCATGTCGGTGATGGAAATGTCGCATCGCGGCAAGGAATTCACCGGCATCCATGCGCAGGCCGAAGCCGATTTGCGCGAGTTGATGGGCATCCCGGCCAACTACAAGGTGTTGTTCCTGCAAGGCGGCGCGCACCTGCAATTCTCGATGATCCCGTTGAACCTGTTGCGCGGCAAGGCTTCCGCAGACTACGTCAATACCGGCGAATGGTCGAAGAAGGCGATCGGCGAGGCGAAGAAATTCGGCGGCGTCAATGTCGTGGCGAGCAACGCCGACAGGAATTGCAGCTATGTTCCGGCGTTCGACACCTGGAAGTGCGACCCGGGCGCGGCCTATCTGCACTACACGCCGAACGAGACCATCGGCGGCGTGGAGTTTAACTGGGTGCCGGAAGTCGGCGATGTGCCGCTGGTGGCGGATATGTCGTCGAATATTTTATCGCGTCAGATTGATGTGTCGAAATTCGGCCTGATCTATGCCGGCGCGCAGAAGAACATCGGCCCCGCAGGACTGACGCTGGTCATCGTGCGCGAAGACCTGCTCGGCCATGCGGCGGCGAACACGCCGACCATGCTGGACTACAAGATCCACGCCGACAACGGCTCGATGTACAACACGCCGCCGACCTACGGCATCTACATCGCCGGGCTGGTGTTCCAGTGGCTGAAGAGGAGCGGCGGCATCGCCGCGATGGAGCGGATCAACATCGCCAAGGCCGATCTGCTGTACGCGGCGATCGACGCCAGCAACGGTTTCTACCATTGCCCGGTGAACAAGGCCGACCGTTCGCGCATGAACGTGCCCTTTACTTTGAAAAATACAGGCACGCTGAAGGACGCAAGCCTGGACGGCGATTTTCTGAAACAGGCCGAGGCGCGCGGGCTGCTGCAACTGAAGGGGCACCGTTCGGTGGGCGGGATGCGCGCGTCGATTTACAATGCGATGCCATTGGCGGGCGTGCAGGCGCTGGTGGATTTTATGAACGAGTTTGCCGGACAGCATGGCTAACCTTTGGGCGGGGACAGCATGAGCGATAAATTAAAACGGCTCCGCGAACAGATCGATCGCCTGGATGACGAGCTGCTGAAGCTCGTCAACCAGCGCGCCGCGCTGGCGCAGCAGATCGGCCATCTCAAGGGAGATGGCGTGGTGCTGCGCCCGGAGCGCGAGGCGCAGGTGTTGCAGCGCGTGCAAGGCAACAACCAGGGGCCGTTGAGCAATGCCGCCGTGGCGCAGTTATTCACCGAAGTGATGTCGCAATGCCGCGCGCTCGAAGCGCCGCTGACGGTCGCCTACCTGGGGCCGGAAGGGACATTTACCGAGGCGGCGGCGCTGAAACGTTTCGGCAGCGCAATACAACAATTGCCATGCGCGACCATCGATGAGGTGTTTCATGCGGCGGAAAGCGGCGCGTCCCATTACGGCGTGATACCGGTGGAAAATTCCACCGAAGGCGCGGTGGGGCGCACGCTGGATTTGTTGATGCACAGCCCGCTGCAGATATGCGGCGAAGTGATGCTGGCCATCCATCAGTGCCTGCTTGCCGGGCGGTGCGACCTGGGTGCGATCAGGACCGTTTACTCGCATTCGCAGTCTTTCGGCCAGTGCCAGAATTGGCTGAACAGGCACTTGCCGAATGCCCTGCTGGTGCATGTCTCCAGCAACGCCGAAGCGGCGCGGCTGGCTTCGGAGAATCCGCATAGCGCGGCCATCGCGGGCGGCCAGGCGGCGGCGCTGTTCGGCCTGAACCTGTGCGTGGAAAATATCGAGGACGACGCCAAGAACACCACGCGCTTCCTGGTGCTGGGCAAGCAACTGGTCGCGCCTTCCGGCAACGACAAGACCTCGCTGGCGCTGTCCGCCGCGAATCGTCCCGGCGCGGTGCATGATCTGCTGGCGCCGCTGGCCAGGCACGGCGTGAGCATGACCAAATTCGAGTCGCGCCCGGCACGTTCCGGGTTATGGGAATACGTGTTCTACATGGACATCGAGGGGCATCAGGATGACGCCAAGGTGGCTGCCGCACTGGCTGAACTCAAGCAAGTCGCCGCATTCATGAAAATATTGGGTTCATACCCGGTTGCCGTATAGGCGGCTGTTCGGGAGTAATTGCATGGCAATGCCGCAACTGTGTTGGGATGTCGGGTTCCTGAAAAACAATCCAACATTGCAGGATAAAAATTACGGCATACCCGCCGAAGCGAAACACACCGGCTATCCGGTGCGCCTGGTGCGCTACTGGTTCATGTATCACTTCCTGCGCGAAGACGCGGCGCGCAAGGGCGCGCTGGACGTGTGCGAGATCGGCGTGGATGTCGGGCAGATGCTCGGCTTCATGCATGCGGCCGCCGGACATGGCGGCGAGAAAGTGCCGCTGGCCAGTTGGGATGCGGTGGATGCGCTGATACGCAAAGACATTCTGGAACGCGCCGGCTATAACCATTTTTACGAAGTCGACCTGGAGAGCGCCGGGTTCAAGCTCGACAGCCAATACGACGCGATGATCCTGCTGCATGTGTTGGAGCATCTGTTCAAGCCGGAAGAACTGATCGCGAAAATCGTGCCGCACCTCAAGCCGGGCGGCATGCTGATCGGCGGTTTTCCGTCCACGCCGGATTTCATGGCGCAGTCGCGCGAAGAAAGGATTCGCCCCGGCGCGGGAAAATACGGGCATGTCAGCGTGTTCTCGCCGCAGCGCGTGCGCGACATGGCGGCGGCGAACGGGCTGGAAGTGGAATTCCTGAGCGGCGCGTTCCTGATGCGCAAGAAGGGGTTCTTCCTGGAAAACTGCAAGTGGTGGTTGCGCTTCAACCTGTGGTTCGGCGCGCTGTTTCCGGGCTGGCCGGGCGAGCTTTACTGGATTCTGCGCAAGCCGGCGTAGGGTGCATTTCATGCACCATGGTGTGCATAGCGCACCCTACCGTGGCGTACAGAATGCGTAGCTTGTAGGGTGGGCACACCGTGCCCACGCGGTGATTAAATGAATTGGTGGGCAACGAGTTGCCCACCCTACGAACTACTTTTGATTGTTAAGAATTAAAAATGAATTACAGCGATTTAGCTCCTCCTTACATCCGCGCCATTGCGCCCTACCAGCCCGGCAAGCCGATCTCCGAGTTGGAGCGCGAGCTGGGCATCACCGGTATCGTCAAACTGGCCTCGAACGAGAACCCGCTGGGCGCGAGCCCGAAGGCGATTGCTGCGGCGCATGCCGCGCTCGACGAGATAGCCTTGTATCCGGACGGCAACGGTTTCGCGCTGAAAGATGCGCTGGTGCAGCGCTACGGCGTGGCGCATGACCAGGTCGTGCTGGGCAACGGTTCCAACGATCTGCTGGAGCTGGCGGCGCGCGCTTTTCTGACCGTCGGCGACAAGGCGGTTTATTCGGATCACGCTTTCGCGGTGTACGCGCTGGCGACGCAAGCGGTCGGCGCGACCGGCATCAGCGTCGCGGCCAAGGATTTCGGCCACGACCTGAGTGCGATGAGTTCTGCGGCGGTGGGGCAGCGCGCGAAAATGGTTTTTATCGCCAACCCGAATAATCCGACCGGCACATTCCTGCCGGGCGATGCCTTGCTTGCGCAGTTGCGCGCGTTGCCGGCGAATATCCTGGTGGTGCTGGACGAAGCATATAACGAATACCTGCCGGAAGAATGCCGTTACGATTCGGTGGCGTGGCTGAAGGAATTCCCCAATCTGATCATCTCGCGCACCTTTTCCAAGGCATACGGCTTGGCCAGCTTGCGTGTCGGTTATGCGCTGGGCGACCCGCAAGTCATCGACATGCTGAACCGCGTGCGCCAGCCGTTCAACGTCAACAGCGTGGCGCAGGCGGCCGCGGTGGCGGCGTTGCAGGATGCCGATTTCGTGCAACAGACCTTCGCGTTGAACCGGCGCGGCATGGTGCAGATCACCGCAGAATTTGGCAAGCTGGGATTGGAATATATCCCGTCGTTCGGTAACTTCGTCAGTTTCAAAATTGCAGATGCGATGGCCGTTTACCGCCGCCTGCTGGAACTGGGCGTGATCGTGCGCCCGATCGCCAATTACGACATGCCGGGCTGGTTGCGCGTGAGCATCGGCCTGGAAACAGAGAATGATAAATTTTTGTCCGCGCTGAAGCGGATACTTGGAGAGAAGCAATGATTATCGTAATGGGAAAAGATGTCACCGACGAACAGGTTGGCGCAGTGGTCAAGAGGCTGGAAACAGCGGGTTTGAAAGCGAATATTTCGCGCGGCATCGAACGCACCGTGATCGGTGCGATCGGCGACGAGCGCCCGCTGACCGAGGAAATGTTTACGCCGCTGCCCGGTGTCGAGTCGGCGATGCATATCGCCAAACAGTACAAAATCGTGTCGCGCGAATCGCATCGCGACAGCACCGTGATCGACATCGGCGGCATCCCGCTCGGCGGCAACCAGATTCAGGTGATCGCAGGACCATGTTCAGTGGAGACACAGGAGCAGATGGACCTGTCGGCCAAATACGTGCATGAGGCGGGCTGCCGGATGATGCGCGGCGGCGCGTTCAAGCCGCGCACCAGCCCTTATGCTTTTCAGGGCAAGGGCAAGGAGGGGCTGGACATGTTCCGCAAGGCGGCCGACCCATACAAATTACCTATCGTCACCGAGTTGATGGACGTGCGCCAGATCGATATGTTCATGGAATACGACGTGGACGTGATCCAGATCGGCACGCGCAACATGCAGAATTTCGACCTGCTCAAGGAAGTCGGGCGCATCAACAAGCCGGTGATCCTCAAGCGCGGTATGTCGGCGACCATTTCAGAATGGCTGATGTCGGCGGAATATATCGCGGCGGGCGGCAACCACAACATCATCTTCTGCGAGCGCGGCATCCGCACTTTCGAAACCGCCTATCGCAATGTGCTGGACGTGACCGCGATCCCGGTGCTGAAGAAAGAGACCCACCTGCCGGTGATCGTCGATCCTTCCCACGCGGGCGGCAAGGCGTGGATGGTTCCGGCGCTATCGCAGGCGGCGATTGCCGCAGGTGCGGACGGCCTGCTGGTCGAGATGCACCCCAGCCCGTGCGATGCTTGGTGCGACGCGGATCAGGCGCTGAACCCGCAGGAGTTGAAGAAGCTGATGGGCACGCTGGGGGCGATTGCCGGGGCGATTGGGCGCTCGCTGTAAATCTTCCTCCAGCCAGCAGGAGTAAAAGGCAGGTTGAGTTTCGCTACACCTAAACCAGTCTGCGGAACTGATATAGTAGAACTTGCCGCAAGAGGATTTGACAGGAACATACATGCCGACGATACGAGAAATTTCTGGCCCTTATCGGCTGTTCTTCTTCAGTTTCGATTGCGGCGAGCCGAAGCATGTTCATGTTCAACGTGAACGCAAAGTATGCAAATTCTGGATGGAACCCGTTGCGCTAGCGAGTAATCATGGTTTTTCGGCAATAGAGCTTAATGCGATTCGGCGGCTACTCGAAACCAATCGCGCCAAAATATGGGAGGCATGGAATGAACACTGTGGCGTTAGTCGTTGAACCCAGAATTTCTGACCTGCGCATCACTGAAGCGGAAATAACGGCTTACCTGGTAGATGGGCGAACGGTAAGCGTGCCGCTTGCCTGGTCGTGGCGATTGTCCGAAGCGACCCCCTCGCAACGCAACCATTGGGAGCTTATTGGGGATGGCATTGGAATCCACTGGCCCGAGATTGATGAAGACATCAGCATCGAAGGCATGCTCTATGGTGCGCCCGCACCAAGGCCACTTGTAGCTGTTTAGCGGGTAGGGTGGATAAGCGCAGCGCATCCACCAAGCTGAGTGGTGAGGTGATCCAAGTCAACTTCGCCGGGGGTAGCCCGGCAGCTAGTCACTTTCTTTTGCTTCGCCAAAAAGAAAGTAACC
>CAYGIF010000019.1:0-22982 GCA_964349865.1 uncultured Gallionella sp.
CCGCCTTGCCGCCCGGCACATACAGGCCGACGCGATCCAGCGGCGTGACCTGCTGACCGAGCAGCGTGCCGTCGGCTTCGGTATAGCTCCACGAAACTTGCACTTGCTTGCGGTGATAGTCGGTGACGCGCTGCGCGGCTTGCTCCAGCGCGCTGCGCTGCTCGGCGGGCAGGCCGTCGAATGCGGTGAGCAATTCACTCTGCGGCAATTCCATCGCCGCGGCATTCGCCAGCGGCAGGCGGTCAAACCTGTTGGTGTATTCGAGCACGGCTGCATCGCCGCGCTTGCGCACATCGGCAAGGATGCCTGCCACGGTCGCTTCCAGTTTTTCGTCCGCTGCCGCTTCGAAGGCCAGCAGCTTACCCAGTTCATCATCAAAACCGGCAGCGCGGGTAGAAAGTTGTCTGATTTTCATTTTCGATGACTCATTTATTTCTTGATCGCAAGAGCAAACGCATCCAGTATCGGCTGGATCGCAGCATGTTTCAATTTCAGCGCAGCCTGGTTCACCACCAGCCGCGATGAGATGTCGGCGATATGTTCGACCGCCTTGAGGTGGTTCGCCTTCAGCGTGTTGCCGCTGCTCACCAGATCGACGATCGCGTCCGACAACCCTACCAGCGGAGCCAGCTCCATCGAGCCATACAGCTTGATCAAATCCACATGCACGCCTTTTGCGGCGAAGTGATCCCTGGCGGTCTGCACATATTTGGTCGCCACGCGCAGGCGCGCGCCCTGGCGCACCGCAGACTCATAATCGAAATCATCGCGCACCGCGACCATCATGCGGCAGCGCGCAATATTCAAATCCAGCGGCTGATACAGGCCGATGCCGCCATGCTCGTTCAGCACATCCTTGCCCGCCACGCCGATGTCCGCCGCGCCATATTGCACATAGGTCGGCACATCGGAAGCGCGCACGATAATCAGCCGCACATCGGCGCGGTTGGTCGGCAAAATCAGTTTGCGCGAAGTCTCCGGGTCTTCCGGCGTGGTGATGCCCGCCGCATTCAGCAGCGGTAGGGTTTCCTCGAAGATGCGTCCTTTGGACAGTGCGATGGTAATCATGGTGTTATTTTATCCTGCGTATCTGCGCGCCGAGCGCCGACAGTTTAGCCTCAATGTGTTCATAACCGCGATCCAGGTGGTAGATGCGATCCACGATGGTCTCGCCCTGCGCCACCAGTCCGGCGATGACCAGGCACGCCGAAGCGCGCAGGTCGGTCGCCATGATCGCCGCACCTTCCAGTTGCGCGCAACCCCTGATCACCGCGGTATTGCCTTCCACGTCGATCTGCGCGCCGAGGCGGCGCAGCTCCTGCACATGCATGAAGCGGTTTTCGAAAATCGTCTCGACCACCATCGCGCTGCCTTCCGCGATGCAATTCAGCGCCATGAACTGCGCCTGCATGTCGGTAGGAAACCCCGGGTAAGGCGCGGTGCGCAGGTTCACCGCCCTGGGGCGTTTGCTCATCTGCAGGCTGATCGTGCTGCCCGCCACTTGGATGGTTGCGCCGGCCTCTTGCAACTTCTCCAATACGTTGTCGAGAATGTCGGCGCGCGTCCCGGTCAGCGTGATGCTGCCGCCCGCCGCCGCCGCCGCGACCAAGAACGTGCCGCTCTCGATGCGATCCGGCATGATGCGGTGCGCTGCGCCATGCAGCCTGTCCACGCCGGTGATGCTGATGGTGTCGCTGCCCGCCCCTTCGATCTTCGCACCCATCGCGATCAGGCAATGCGCCAGATCGACCACTTCCGGCTCGCGCGCCGCGTTTTCCAGCACCGTTACGCCATCGGCCAGCGCAGCGGCCATCATCAGGTTTTCCGTGCCGGTCACGCTGACCAGGTCGAAGAATATACGTGCGCCCTTGAGCCGCCTGGCCCCCTTGCCCTGCGGTACCTGGGCATGGATGTAGCCGTGCTCGATATGGATTTCCGCACCCATCGCCTGCAAGCCCTTGATATGCAGATCGACCGGGCGCGAACCGATCGCACAGCCGCCCGGCAGGGAAACGCGCGCTTCGCCGAAGCGCGCCACCAGCGGCCCCAGCACCAGGATCGCGGCGCGCATGGTTTTCACCATATCGTAAGGCGCTTCCAGTTTGTCCACCTTTGCTCCGCACAGCGTCACCGCGCCTGGTTCGACCACAGCCGTCACGCCCATCTGCACCAGCAGCTTGCGCATCGTCGCGACATCGTGCAGATCCGGCATGTTATCCAGATGCAATTCGTCCGCCGTCAGCAACGCGGCGCACATGATCGGCAACGCCGCGTTTTTTGCGCCGGAGATGCGCACTTCGCCATGCAATGGGGTGCCTCCCTGTATTGATAGTTTTTGCATAAATTTTGTCGGGTAGGGTGGGCAGGATTTTCTGCCCACGCGATTATGAATCCGCGTGGGCACAAAAGCGTGCCCACCCTACCGGCTGCTCTCCCACTCCTGCGGCGTATAGGTTTTTATCGACAATGCATGGATTTCTTCGCGCATCCGGTCTCCCAGAGTTTGATAAACCAGTTGGTGGCGCTGCACGCGGTTTTTGCCGGCAAACGCGTCGCTGACCACCACCGCTTCGAAGTGATGGCCGTCGCCGTCCACGTCTAGATACTCAGTCGCCATGCCTTGCGCGATGTTGAGTTGAATGCTTTCCGGAGTAACCATTGCCAATCCTGCCGTTCATTAATTGAGAAATAGGGTGCGCCCGCGCTTTGCCCGACGGGCATGGCAAATATGCCACCCCTGATGATGAAACATGCCATGCCCGTTAGGATCAGGCAGATTGCCGGGGCAGCAACTCGGCCACGCCGTACAGGTGCGCCAAACTGAGCAGATCGCCGGGGAGGCCTGTCACGCGCAAGGTGCGCTGGCTGCGCTGTGCGGCGCGCAGCCAGCCCAGCAGCATGCTGACTGCCGCGGAGTCAACCGCCTCAACCTGGGAAAAATCCACCAGCAAATCTTCGCTGGCCAGATGCTGCAAGCCGGTTTCAAACAGGGCGGGCACGGTTGCGATGGTCAGGCGGCCGCGCACCACCAGCCGGCCATCCTCGCGCGCAATCACTTTGTTTCGGCCTTGTTCAGCGCGACATTGGCGGCATTGGCGTTCTTGTCGGACAGCGTCTTGATCAGGCCGTCAATGCCGTTTTGCTGTATCTGAGTATCAAAGGTGCCGCGATAGCTGGTCACCATGCTGACGCCTTCTATGGATACGTCGAATGCCTTCCAGCCATTGGCGGTTTTCCGCATTTCGTAATCGACCGGGATCTGCGGCGCGCCCGGTTTGTTGATGGCGGTCTTGACGATAACTTCGGTCGCGTCGGCAGCCATCTTGAACGGTTTGACTTCGATCGTCTGATCGCGATACACGGTGAATGCCTTGGTATAAGTGCGCACCAGCATATTGCGAAACTCCGTCACCAACGCCTGTTTCTGTTCATTGGTTGCGGTACGCCAATACTTGCCCACCGCCAACTGCGTCATGCGCGTGAAATCAAAGTGCGGCAACACCTTGGCATCCACCAGCTCCAGGATTTTTTTCTGGTTGCCCGCCTGGATATCCTTGTCCTGCTTGACAATCGCGAGGACATCTTGCGCAGTAGCCTTGATCAACTCATCCGGTGCGACCATCTCGGCCTGCGCAACGCCAATCACGCATAACAACCCCGCAATAATTTTCAACAACCCCTTCATTTTGGAAACTCCTTAGATTATTTGGCCGGCTCTTCGGCCTTGCTGTACAAAAACTTGCCAATCATGTCTTCCAAGACGATGGCAGATTGCGTCTTCTTCAATTGTTCGCCATTCTTCAACATCTGCTCATCGCCGCCGGGCATCAGGCCGATGTATTGCTCGCCCAGCAAGCCGGATGTCAGGATATTGGCGAATGTGTCCTTGGGAAATTGATAACGCTTATCCAGGCTCATCACCACCTTGGCCTCGTAGCGTTCCGTATCCAGCGTAATGTCCGTCACGCGCCCCACCAGCACCCCTGCGCTCTTGATCGAAGCCTTGGGTTTCAAGCCGCCGATGTTCGAAAAATAGGCATGCACCTGGTACGCTTCCGACACGTTATAGGTGCCCAGGTTCCCCACCTTCATCGCCAGCATCACCAATGCGGCAACGCCGGCCACCACAAATATCCCTACCCACAAGTCCACCGTTGTGCGTTCCATAACTCAATTCCCTCTAAACATGATTGCGGTCAAAACGAAATCCAACATTAAAATCGCCAGCGACGAGGTCACCACCGTGCGCGTCGTCGCGCCGGATACGCCTTCAGCGGTGGGCGGCGCGTCATAGCCTTCAAACAGCGCGATCACCGTCACCACGATGCCGAACACGAAGCTCTTGATCACGCCGTTCAGGATGTCCTCGCGAAAATCCACGGCGGACTGCATCTGCGACCAGAACGATCCTTCGTCCACGCCGATCTGCACCACCCCGACCAGGTAGCCGCCAAACACCCCCACCGCGCTGAACAGCGCGGCCAGCAGCGGCATGGAAATCACGCCTGCCCAGAAACGCGGCGCAATGATGCGCGCGATCGGATTGACCGCCATCATTTCCATCGCGGAGATCTGCTCGGTCGCCTTCATCAGGCCGATCTCCGCCGTCATCGCCGAACCGGCGCGGCTGGCGAACAGCAGCGCGGCCACCACCGGCCCCAGTTCGCGCACCAGGCTCAACGCCACCATGCTGCCCAGCGCCGATTCCGAGCCGTAGCGCTTGAGCGTCTCATAGCCCTGCAAGCCGAGCACCATGCCGACAAACAGGCCCGCCACGATGATGATGATCAGCGACATCACGCCGGTGGAAAACAGCTCCTTGATGATCAGATGGAAGCGCCGGAAACCGTTGCCCGAGTGGGTCAGGATGAGCAGAAAAAAACGCGTCGCCACGCCGATGCGCCACACCGCATTGATGGTGCGGCGGCCGATTCCCTTGAATGCTTGAGCTGCCGGCATGGTGTCAGTCTTTCAAATTCAGGTCTTGACGGTAACCACCGCCGGGATAATGGAACGGCACCGGGCCATCCATCTCGCCATGCACGAACTGGTGCACAAATTCTTTATCCGACGCGCGGATTTCAGCGGGCGTTCCCTCCGCCTCGATCACGCCATTGGCCATGAAATAAACATAGTCCACAATCTTCAGCGACTCCTGTATATCGTGCGTCACCACGATCGAGGTCGCACCCAGCGCGTCATTCAGGCGGCGGATCAGATCGCCGACCACCGTCAGCGAAATCGGATCCAGCCCGGCAAACGGCTCGTCATACATGATCAGCATCGGGTCGAGCGCCACGGTGCGCGCCAGCGCCACGCGCCGCGCCATGCCGCCGGACAATTCGGAAGGCATCAGGTTATGCGTCCCGCGCAACCCCACGGCATGCAACTTCATCAATACCAGATCGCGGATGATTTCTTCCGGCAGATCGGTATGCTCGCGCATCTGGAATGCCACGTTATCGTACACCGACATATCGGTGAACAACGCGCCGAACTGGAACAGCATGCCCATCTTGCGCCGCATCGCATACAGCCCGTCCTGATCCAGCTCATGAAGCACCTGGCCGTCGACCTTGACATAGCCGCTGGTCGGCTTGAGCGCGCCGCCGATATGGCGCAGCAGCGTGGTTTTGCCGCAACCGCTCAACCCCATGATGGCAATCAGCTTCCCCTTCGGGAAAACCATGTTGATGCCCTGCAGGACGGGGCGTTTATCGTAGGCGAAATTAAGTTCACAAATTTCGGCCAAAGCAGATGAAGACAAAGTTGAAATCCAAAAAACCGGGAGGGCGCATTCTAAACCACAGCACGGCCAATCCTCAACAAATAGTCACGCCCATGAATGTCCAAGCCTTTTTCCCTATTGAGCTTGTGTGCGCTTACCGCTATGCTCAGCACCCGATGCCTATCTCCATGAGCGCAAATTGAACGCCCTTCCGACACTTCCCAGCCTGATGATCGTCGATGACGACCCGCTGATTTGCGAAGGATTGGCGGCCGCGCTGGGCGACAGCTTCGAGGTACACCTGGCCGGATCGCGCGCCGCAGCCATCGATCTGCTGCGCAAATTGCCCGCTCCCCCGCAACTGGCGCTGGTCGATTTGGGGCTGCCGCCCTTCCCGCACCGCCCGGATGAAGGTTTTCACCTGATCGCCGAATTGCTGGCGCATGCGCCGAAAATCAGGATTTTCGTCCTGTCCGGGCAGGATGAGCAAGGCAACGCGCGCCATGCGCGCGCACTGGGCGCGACGGATTTCATCGCCAAGCCCTGTATGCCGGAGAAAATCAGGAAATACCTCGACGACGCGCTGGCCATCCGGGACAGCGAAGGCGGCAGTGACGGGCAATCGCTCGGCATCGTCGGCCGGAGCCCGGCCATACAGTCCCTGCGCAGCCAGATCATGATGTATGCCGCGATGCCCTATCCCGTGCTCATCGAGGGAGAATCCGGTTGCGGCAAGGAGCTGGTTGCCGCCGCGCTGCAAAAGCTGGCGGGCAATCCCGACGCGCCGTTCAAGGTGCTCAACTGCGCCGCGATCTCCCCCACGCTGATCGAGCCTACCCTGTTCGGCCACAGCAAGGGCGCCTTCACCGGCGCTACCAGCGCGCAATCCGGCTTTTTTGAGGACGCATCCGGCGGCACGCTGTTCCTCGATGAGATCGGCGAATTGCCGCCGGAGCTCCAGACCAAGCTGTTGCGGGTGCTGGAGAACGGCGAATACCAGCGCATCGGCGAAACGGCGACGCGCAAGAGCAGCGCGCGCATCATCGCCGCGACCAACCGCAACTTGCGCAACGCGGTCAGGGAGGGAACGTTTCGCGATGACCTGTATCACCGCCTGAACGTATTCTCGATCGCCGTTCCTCCATTGCGCGAGCTTGGTCAGGACAAGCTGGTGCTGCTCAACCATTTCCGCGCTTATTATGCGCAGCAAATCAGGCAGGCGCCTTTCGAGCTGGACACGGAAGCATTGCAGCGCTGGGAACGCTACGGTTTCCCCGGCAACACCCGCGAACTGCGCAACATCGTCATCCGGCTGACCACAAAATATCCCGGACAAACGGTCAGCGCCACGCAATTGCAGGAAGAATTCGACCCGTTGGAAACAGAGGACGGAAGACAGGGAACAGAGGACAGAAATCGCATTTTCGATGATATCAAGGCCGGCCACTTCAATTTGGATCATTACCTGCATGAGCAGGAAAGTTATTATATCGCCGCCGCACTGGAACTTGCCGCAGGCAACATCAGCGAAGCCGCCAGGCTGCTCGGCATCAACCGCACCACGCTGCACAGCCGCATGGATGCGCATGAAAAACCAACCCATAGGACTCAGGCATGTACCTAGAACATTTCGGGCTCGACGAACCGCCCTTCAGAATCACGCCCGTAACGGTATTCTTTTTTTCCGGCGCCAATCGCGGCGAAATCCTCGAGGCGCTGATCTATTCGCTGAGCGAAGCCGAAGGCATCATCAAGGTCAGCGGCGAAGTCGGCAGCGGCAAAACCATGCTGTGCCGCATGTTGCTCGAACGGCTGCCCAAGCATGTTGAAACCATCTATCTCGCCAACCCGAGCCTGTCGCGCGAAGAAATGCTGTACGCGATCGCCGACGCGCTCGGTCTGAGCATCGACGGCAAGCGCGTCGGCCTCATCATGCACGGCATCCAGGACAAGCTCGAGGAGAAAGCCCGCGAAGGCAAGCGCGTCGTCGTGCTGGTCGATGAGGCGCACGCCATGCCGCTGGATACGCTGGAAGAATTGCGCCTGCTCTACAACTTGCAGGTCGGCAATGCCAAGCTGCTGCAAATCATCCTGTTCGGGCAACCGGAACTGAATGCCAAGCTGGACCAGCCGAACATGCGCCAACTCAAGGATCGCATCATCCATCATTTCCACATCCAGCCGCTGTCGCGCAATACCCTCGAAAACTACCTGATGTTCAGGATGCGCGCGGCCGGCTACCGCGGCCCGGACATTTTTTCGCCGAACGCCATCAAGCTCATCGCCGATGCGTCCAACGGACTGATGCGCCGCATCAACATCCTCGCGGACAAATCGCTGCTGGCCGCCTTCGTGGAAGACACCCATAACATCGAGGCGCGCCATGTGCAGGCGGCCATGCGCGACAGCGAACTCATGCCTGCCCGTTCCTTGCCCGGCAAAAAGCTGATGATGGGAGGCGCGGCAGGCGCACTGCTTTTAACGGGTTTGGCGGCCTGGTGGCTGCTGGATAAACCGCCCGTGCCGCAACCACCCATACTGGCAAGCACCGCACAAATGCCGGATAAACCGGCGGCAGCGCAGCCTTCTCCGGAACCGGCTGCACAACCGACCGTAGCACAACCCGGCAACGCGCCCACTCCCGCAACCGGCACCGAGGCAAGCCCGGCGGCGGCTCCTGCCACCCCACCGCAAGCCGCCGTTTTGACGCCGCCTGCCGCACCCGCTCCGGCTGCTACCGCGATTCCGGCAACCGGCAAATCAAGCCTGTTTGAGCAGCGTCTGGCGGCGGGCAAACAATTGCTCGAACAAACTATTTCGACGAATTCAGGACGGGAAAAAGTCGTTGCCAGTATTCAACTGTTCTACAACGAAGAGATAAAACGGGAGCGCATTGAAAATTTCCTGAGACGCGCAGACGGGCTGGGCAAGCTCTCCGAAATTTATCTGCTGCCAGCCAAATTCGGCGACAAGGACGGGCTGCGCGTACTCTACGGCACATACCCATCGGTTAATGCGGCGCACAATGCGATCAATGAATTGCCGCCGCGCTATCAGGAGACTTTCACCGCATCCGTTTACACCTTTTAACCGAAGGCATATTGAGCCAAATCCGCAAAGCTGCTAGGCTTCGTACCAAAAGGAATAGGGAGAAAAAGAATGCGCTTACGCAACATGTTTTATCTCTGCGCCATGAGCGTAATTCTTGCCGGTTGCGGCGCCAAACCGATCCAGCCGTCGGATAAGCATATCCAGCAGGTAGCGGACCAGCCCCCCTCCACAAGCATCCCGCAAACCGTAAAACGCAGCATCGTTCTCCCGCCGCCCAGTCCGGTGGCCAGGGCGGAAACCTACAGCGTCGTCGTCACCCATGTTCCCGCGCAGGAAATCCTTTTCGCCCTGGCGCGCGACGCAAAAATCAATCTGGACATCCATCCCGGCATCCAGGGAATGGTCACGCTGAACGCGCTCAACCAGACCCTGCCGCAAATCCTGACGCGCATCGCCAGGCAAATCGATATGCGCTACGAGCTGGACAACGGCAACCTGATCGTGATGCCGGATACGCCCTATCTGCATAACTACAAGATCGACTATGTGAACATGACGCGCGACACGGAAGGCGCAATGGCCAACGCGACACAGGTCGGTTCGGCCGCATCCGCTGGCGCAACCGGAACCAGCGGCAACAATTCCTCGCTCGCCATCAAGAACACCTCCAAGAATCATTTCTGGGAAACGCTGATCCAGAATATCAAGGACATCCTGCGCGAAACCGACAAAATTCTGCCGGAAGGCTCCAGCGAGACCTCGGTGCAACAAGTCAGGGCGGCCAGCAGTACCGGCACGGGAGCGCAGGCGGGCAGCAAAAAACCGGCAGCCAGCGGCATTGAGGACAGCCCCAACCCGGTAAGCGTCGAAGAAGGCGGCACCACCGTCACGCGGCGCAACACTTTCCGTGAAGCGGCCTCGGTCATATCCAACCCGGAAAACGGCATCATCACGGTGCGCGCCACCGGCAAACAGCACGAGAAGATTCAGGAATTTGTCGACCAGATCATGACCAATGCGCGCAGGCAGGTCCTGATCGAAGCTACCGTGGTGGAAGTGCGCCTGAGCGATCAGTACCAGCAAGGCATCAACTGGTCATTATTGCAGCGCGGCGGCACCGGTTTCCAGTTGAAGCAAGCCGCAACCGGCCAGAGCGGGGCCGGGACCGGTTTGGTAGCCGGCAATACCGCGAGCCTGTTCATTCTCGATTACCTCAACCCCACCTCCAGGCTGGGCAACCTGACTGCATCGGTTTCCCTGCTGGAATCGTTCGGCACGGTCAAGGTGTTGTCCAGCCCCAAGATCAGCGTGTTAAATAACCAGACTGCAATGCTGCGCGTGGTGGACAACCTGGTGTATTTCACCATCAAGGCAGACACCACGACCAACCAGACCAGTTCTGTCACCACTTTCACTACCACCGCCAACACCGTGCCCATCGGTTTCACGATGAGCGTGACACCGCAGATCAACGACAGCGATACGGTGCAGATCAACTTGCGCCCATCGATTTCCCGCCTGCTCGGTTATGTCAACGACCCGAATCCCTCGTTAACTGTAGTAAGCCGCATCCCGGTAACCTCGACGCGCGAGATGGAATCGATACTGAAAATCGAGAACAACCAAATCGCCGTAATGGGCGGGCTGATGCAGGATGAAGCAAACAACAATACCGATGCCATACCCGGCCTGTCCAACATTCCTGTGGCGGGCAACCTGTTCAAGAACCGCAATGACGTATTGCAAAAAACCGAACTGGTGATCTTCCTGCGTCCTGTCGTTATCAAGGATGCCAGCATAACCGGCGATTTCAGCGCGTATCGCGACATGCTGCCGGACCAAAATTTCTTCAAACGGGTGCCCGGCCAAAAGCTCTTCGGAGAACCGGTTACCGGCAAACCTTGATATGAGCCTGCTCCTGGACGCACGCAAAAAATCGCAGCAGGCGCAATCCGCGCAGCAGGGCGACCCTGCCTCCCGGGCGCCGGAGCCGGGCCAGCAGGATCAGCCGCCGCAAACCGGGAATCAGGCACGCAATGCCGGACATAATTTATTCGCCGCAAAATCTGCCGGCCAGCCCAACCGCAATCTGCTGTACGCCCTGGGCGGCACGGTTTTATTGCTCGCTGCCGGCGCTACTTATTTATGGTACGCGGGTTCCGCGAGCAACACGATACCTCTGCGCCCAGTGCCGCCCGCCCAACCGGCCCGCCAGATGCAACCAGCCGCCGCGCAGCCCGCGCCGCAAAGCGCGTTGGTGCCGGGAATTGCCGAACGGAGCGCCACGGGCACGATTCGGGAAACCCAGCCCTTCGACAAGCCTGTCTTGAGCGAAGCCGAAAGGCTCAGGGCGAACGGTCAAACTACACCAACGCCCGTGGCAAATGATTCCGCCAAAACGCCGCAAGCGCGCAGCAGCACGTCACGCCCCGCCAGCGCAGCGCTCGTGCGTATAGAGCAGAGCACCTCCGAGCCGCAGGTTGAGCCGTTGCTCAACGATGCCTACTTCGCTTACCGGTATGGTATGCCGGATGAGGCGCAACGACTGTATTCGGCCATGCTCAAGAAAGATGCGCACAATTCCGATGCGCTACTGGGTCTGGCAACCCTCGCCCAGCAGCGCGGGGAAAGCCATGAGGCGGCACAGTATTTTGGCCGCGTACTGGCGCTGGATCCGCGCAATGCGCTGGCAAATGCCGGGATGTCCGCGTTAAGCGCGGATGACGACCGCAACGAGAGCCGCTTGAAAATCCTGCTCCGCGAGCAGGGTAATTCGGCCGCCCTGCATTTTGCGCTGGGCAACCTGTATGCCGGGCAATCGCGCTGGGGCGAGGCGCAACAGGCCTACTTCAACGCCTATATGCTGGAATCCGGCAATGCCGAATTCGCCTTCAATCTCGCGGTCAGCCTCGACCACCTCGGGCAGAAAAAACTGGCCGCGCAGCATTATCAGCGCGCCATGCAGCTCGACCCGTCACACGGCGCGGGCTTCGATCACGCGCAAATTTCACAACGCGCGCAAGAACTGGCGCGTTAAACCGCCATGCCGGAAAACCAGAAACCAGACAACCAACTCCAGCAACCGCTGGGACGCATGCTGGTCGACAAGGGCGTGATCAGCGACGACCAGTTGCGCATCGCCCTGCAAGAGCAGGGCAAGACGCATCAGCCGCTCGGCCGCCTGCTGGTGCGCCTCGGTTTCCTGTCGGAAGCCACCATCCGCGATGTGCTGTCGGAAAACCTCGGCCAGGAAAGCGTCGACCTCACGACCGTCATCATCGACCCGGCCGCGCTGGCGCTTATTCCGAAGGATGTCGCGCGGCGCTACCAATTGTTGCCGCTGTCGGTGGACAAGGTCGGCCGCATCCTGACCCTGGCGGTCGCCGATCCGGACAACATCATCGCGCTCGACCAGGTGCGCGCCCTGCTCAAGGATGAATACCGGCTGATCACCCAGCTCGCCAGCGAATCCGACATCCTGCGCGCGATAGACCAGTACTACGGTTTCGAGCTTTCCATCGACGGCATCCTGCATGAAATCGAGCCGGGCGAGATGGAATACCAGACGCTGCAATCCGGCGTGAACGAATTCAGCCAGCCGGTGGTGCGCCTGATCGACGCGCTGCTCACCGAGGCGGTGCAGCGCGGCGTTTCCGACATCCACTTCGAACCGGAAAGCAGCTTCCTGCGCATCCGCTACCGCATCGACGGCGTGCTGCACCAGGTGCGCAGCCTGCACAAGAGCTACTGGCCGGCGATGGTGGTGCGCCTGAAAGTGATGAGCAGCATGAACATCGCCGAGACGCGCGCGCCGCAGGACGGGCGCATCTCGCTGCGCCTGTCCGGCCGCCCGATCGATTTCCGCGTGGCTTCGCACCCCACCACGCATGGCGAAAACATGGTGCTGCGCATCCTCGACCGGCAAAAAGGTATCGTGCCGCTCGACCAGATCGGCCTGGACGATACCGCCCTCAACCTGCTCAAGATGATTATCGCCAAGCCGGAAGGCATCGTGCTGGTCACCGGCCCGACCGGCAGCGGCAAGACCACCACGCTGTATTCGGTGCTGAACCATATCAACACCGAATCGGTCAATATCATGACCCTGGAAGACCCGGTGGAATACCCGATTGCCCTGATCCGCCAGACTTCGATCAACGAGTCCGTCAAGCTGGATTTCGCCAACGGCATCCGCTCCATGATGCGCCAGGATCCGGACGTCATCCTGGTCGGCGAAATCCGCGACCACCCGACCGCCGAAATGGCGTTCCGCGCCGCGATGACCGGCCATCAGGTCTATTCGACGCTGCACACCAATTCGGCCATCGGCGCGATCCCGCGCCTGCTCGATATCGGCATCCTGCCGGACATCATGGCCGGCAACATCATCGGCATCGTCGCGCAACGCCTGATACGCGTGCTGTGCAAGGAATGCAAATACCCGTATCAGCCGGACACGCTGGAACGCAAACTGCTCGGCATCACAGCCCAGCAGGACATCGCGCTGTACCGCGCCGCCGGTTGCGAAGCCTGCAATCACCAGGGCTATAACGGACGCATGGCCATCATGGAGCTGCTGAAGATGGATCATGACCTGGATGACCTGGTTGCTTCCCGCGCCAGCACCAGCAAAATCAAGGAGGTTTCGCTCTCCAAGGGATTCCGCCCGCTGGCGATTGACGGCATCCGGCGCATCACGCAGGGCATTACCTCGCTTGCCGAAGTCAGCCGCGTGGTGGATCTGACCGACAGGCTGGGCTGACATGACACTTTATTCCTATCGCGCCATCAACGATCAGGGCAAATCCAGCAATGGCATTCAGGATGCCGCCAATGTCGTTGATTTGGAACTGCGCCTGAAGCGCGGCGGCCTGGATTTGATCGATGCCAAAGAGGGCAGCGGCTGGGCCAGTTCAAGACGCGGCAAAATCAAACGCCCCGACCTGATTACCTTTTTTTTCAATCTCGAACAGCTCACCCGTGCCGGCGTGCCTTTGCTGGAAAGCCTCGCCGATTTGCGCGACACCATGAACGACCATCATTTCCGCGAAATCATCGCCAACATGGTCGAGTCCATCGAGGGCGGGAGAAAACTTTCCCAGGCCATGGAACAGCATCCCGACGCATTCGACAAGATATTCATCAGCCTCGTGCATGCGGGCGAGGAGAGCGGTCGCCTGCCGGAAATCTTCCTGCACATCACGGCATCGCTGAAGTGGCAGGATGAAATGGCCTCGCATACCAAAACCATCATGATTTACCCCGCTTTCGTCGGCTCCATTGTGGTGGCGATTACCTTCTTCCTGATGATCTACCTGGTGCCGCAACTGGTCGGCTTCATCAAGGGCATGGGGCAGGAAATCCCGGTACAGACGCGCGTGCTGCTGGCCACCTCGGCATTTTTTGTGGACTACTGGTATATGCTCATTGCGTTGCCGGTTGTATTGCCAATTGCCGCAAAACTGATTGTCGCCTCCAGCCCGGAGATGCAATTCAAATTGGATAACCTGAAACTCAACCTGTGGGTGACCGGCCCGATCCTGCGCAAGATCATCCTGGCGCGTTTCGCCAACACCTTCGCCATCATGTACGGCTCCGGTATCAGCATCCTCGCCTGCATCGCCAATTCGCGCGACGTGGTCAACAACCGCGCCATCGCCAAAAGCCTGGATGATGTCACCCGCGAAATCGAGTCCGGCAAAAACCTTACGCAAAGTTTCCAGCATACCGGCATGTTTCCGCCACTGGTGATACGCATGCTCAAGGTGGGCGAAGCCACCGGTTCGCTGGATAAGGCGCTGCTCAATGTCAGCTACTTTTATGACCGCGACGTGAAGGACTCCATCAATAAACTGCAGGTCATGATCGAACCGGCCATGACCCTCATTCTCGGCGCGCTGCTCGGCTGGGTGATGCTGTCGGTGCTGTCGCCGATCTATGACATTATCGGCAAGGTGCAATTCTGATGGGAGCCTCTATAAATCCGTTTTGCGGGCGAATCGCGGTGTCGCGTGCTCGCTCACTCCTCGCCTATCGATCTGATATGTCTCGTTGTTCGCTGCGCGGCTCCTTGCGCTTCATCCCGCAAAACGAATTCCTAGAGGCTCCCCGATGAAACTGCTGCTATTCCTGAGCGCCGACCGCCTCCATGCGCAAATCATGGCGCATGGCAAGATTACTGCTCAACACGAGTTTTCGGACTCGCCCGGCGGGCAGGAAAATTTTGCCGAATTCCTGAAAACGGCGCAGCACCCGGCCTATTTGCTGGTCGATCTGATCGAAGAGGATTTTCGTCAGGAAACCGTTCCGCACCTGAGCGGCAGCAAGCGCAGCGCGTTATTGCAGCGCAAATTCGAGCAGTTTTATCGCGGCACCCCGTTCCATCAGGCAGCCCTGCTGCAACGACAGAAGACCGGGCGGCGCGACGACGATATGCTGTTCTCGGCGCTGACCAATCCGGCGATTATCAAGCCCTGGCTGGATATCATGCTGGCGCAGCAAACCCCGCTCGCCGGGATTTATTCGGTACCGCAGATCAGCGCGCCGCTGACCAAAGACCACCCATCGAACCACCTGCTGCTGATTTCCTGGGAAAAATCTGCCGGGTTGCGTCAAACCTACTTCAGCGGCCACCGCCTGCAAATATCCCGGCTGACGCCCATACACGCCGACCTGACCTTCCGGAATGCCGTGATCAAAGAACTCACCCGCACTTACCAGTATTTGAAGAGCCTAAGCCTGCTCCCGCCCGGACAAACACTCGATGTGCGCCTGCTGGGCCATAGCCATGACCTTATCGAACTGCAACTGGAGTTGCCGAGAAGCGCGGACATGCGTTATGACTTCGCCGACCTTGCGGATCTCGCCGGACAACACAAGATCGACTACCGCTTCACCGACTCGGATGCCAGCCAGATATTCCTGCACCAGCTCGCGGCCCGCCCGCCGCAAACCCATTATGCGAACGCAACCCACACGCACTACTTCACGCTGTGGCAATTAAAGCACACGCTTAACCTGGCAAGCGGCACGCTGCTGTTCGGAATACTGTTGTGGGGGGCGGCCAACCTGTGGCAAGGCAGCAACGATGCCGCAGAAACCGCGTCGCTAAACACCCTGGCGCAACGCACCCTCGGCGAAGTGCAGAAAATCACCCTCGCCTTCCCGAACACCTACGCCCCCGCAGCCGACATGAAGGCCGGCGTATCCGTGATGCGCAAACTCAATCGGCATGATTCTGCGCCAGGCGGCATTCTGCATCCGCTCAGCGCGGTACTCGATCTCCACCCGCAAATTGAACTCGACAATCTCGCCTGGCGGATGGATGCGTCCGAACCGGTTGCGCCCAACACGCTTGCCGATGTCCCGGCTCAAGCCATCATCATCAAGGGGCGCCTGATCGGTTTTGCGAACGACTACCGCGCCGCGCTGAACTATCTGGAAACCTTCCAGCGCGACCTGGCTGCGCGGGGCTATCAGGTAGCGATACTGGCCAAACCGCTTGATGTCAGCCCGAGCGGCAGCATTGCCGACCAGCGTGAAACGCATACCGGCGCACTCGGCTTTTCCCTGAAAATTTCCCGGAGGCCGACAGCATGAAGCTTTCCACATCAGACTTCCCGCTGATGCGCCGGAGCATTCTGGCGGTTTGCGCAGCGGCCCTTATCAGCGCAATCATCCTGTACAGCAGCGGCGAATATGCGGAAAGCGCGCGAAACGACCGGCGCAACGCGCAAAACATGCTCAACGATGCGCGCAATCGCCTGGCGACCGCAGTTCAAGATCAGGAGAACATGGCGATATATGCCGGCGAATATGGCGCCTTGATCGGGCAAAATATCATCGGCGATGACCAGCGCCTGGACTGGATGGAAGGCCTGGAAAAAATCCGCCAGCAGAATCTGGTGACAGACTTCCGCTACAACATCGCGCCGCAAATAACCTATACCTCCCAGCCGCCCATCGATAGCGGCAATTTCGATATCCGCTACAGCGAAATGAAACTGCAATTCGACCTGCTCCACGAGGCGCAACTCCTGAATTTTTTCGATGCGCTGCGCACCGGCATCAAAGGCCGCTACCAGTTCGAAGGCTGCACCCTGCAACGCTCCGCCGCCGCTTTCGATGAAGATAACGACAAACCGGCTGCCACGGCGTATCTCAAGGCAGAATGCAGTGGCGGGTGGATTACGCTCAAGAACCGGAATGCCCAATGAACACGATTTTCAAGATAGCCCTTGCGGGCATGTTGCTCGCAGCACCGACTGGGATTAACGCTGAAGAGCTTGGCCGCCTGTTTTTCACTCCCGAACAGCGCGCGCTGCTGGAACGCGGCCAACAGCCGGACACCGGCAAGCCGGGCAACATCGACTCGCTGACCGTCAACGGCATCGTGCAGAAACACGGCGGCGAACGTACCGTCTGGATCAACGGCGTACCGCAACCGGCCGGCAAGAGCGACGATAGCGCGCCGGAAAGCGTGCCGGTCGCCGTCCCCGGACAATCGCAGCCGGTCAAGGTCAAGGTCGGGCAAAGGGTGTTCATCAACCCGGCGGCTGCTTCCGGACAATAGAGCGCCATGCGCCCGCCACAACACCGCCCTGCCGAAACAAAACAGCGCGGTGCCGCGCTGATGTTGATGCTGGTGATTATGGTAATGGGAATTTCCGCCATGCTGATAAGTTCGCTTAGTGCAACCAAACTGAAAAATGCGCGCCAGGAAATAACCTCCGATGCACTGGCGCAGGCCAAGGAGGCGCTGATCGGTTATGCCATCACTTATGGCGACACTCACCCCGGCGAGGTGCATGGTTACCTGCCCTGCCCGGATATCAATGGCAGCAACGGGGAGGGCAGCAGCAATTCACCCTGCGGCATCAAAAACGCCAGCCAGGTCGGCCGTTTGCCCTGGAGAACGCTCAACCTTCCCACACTGCGAGACGGCAACGGCGAGTGCCTGTGGTACGCGGTTTCCGGCACCTACAAGAACAACCCCAAGACCGATCTGATGAACTGGGATACCAATGGCCAATTTCAGGTATATGCCGCCGACGGCATCACCCGTCTGGACAGCAATGACAACCAGGTGGTCGCCGTAATTTTCGCACCCGGCGCGGCCCAAGAGGGGCAGGGTCGCAGCGGAAGCAGCGCACCCACCTGCGGCGGCAATTACACTGCTTCGGCCTACCTGGACAATGACACCGCACACAGCATAGACAATGTGGATATCGCAACCGGGAAATTCATTCTGCCGCATGAGCACCGCGACGCCAATGGAAACGTAACTGTTTCGATCAACGATCAATTCATCTACCTCACTCGTCAAGATATCTGGGCAGCAATGCAGAAACGCTCGGATTTCATCAATACGCTTAAACTGCTGACCCAGCGAGTAGCCGAATGCCTGGCAGACTATGGCAAGAACAACCCAGACCCGGACAACAAAAGCCTGCCCTGGCCCGCACCGCTTTCACTGACCGATTACGCCGTCAACAACTACTACAACGATAGCTCGAGCACTTATTCCGGGCGCGTGCCGCACCTCGTCGGTACCTCGAACAGCACCACCAACAATGACATGAGCGGCAACTACCTGATGACCGACAACGGCCTGAACTGCCCGCGCTATGCAGTAACTCCCACCACCGAACTGGAACGCCTGTACCCATGGTGGGATAACTGGAAGGATCATCTGTTTTATGCTCTCTCCGATGAATACCGCCCGAAGAGCAGCGATACGAACTCTTGTGGCGATTGTGTGGAGATCAACGGTAGCGGCAACTACGCCGCAGTGGTAATGCTCGCGGGTAGCGGGCTATCAGGACAGGCTCGCGCCAGCACCACCACGACCAATGCCGGACGAGGCGTCCTCAGCAACTATCTGGAAGGGCGCAATGCCAGCAACCACCCCAATAGCGGCGGCAATGACAATTACCAGACACAAGCCGCGAGCGCCACGTTCAACGACACCTTGTATTGCATCCACACCAATCTCAGCGTCGCCTTATGCCCATGAAACGCCATCACCGTCATCTTTCAAATGGTTTCACTCTCGTGGAAATGGCGATAGTGCTGATGATCGTCGGGCTATTGCTGGGCGGGCTGATACCGACATTGTCCGCCCAGATGGAATCGCAGCGCATCAACGAGACCCGCAAGTCCATGGCTGAAATACAAGATGCCCTGACCGGATTTGCGATCGCCAACGGCCGCCTGCCCTGCCCCGCCAACCCCGCCATTGCCACAGGCCAGGCCGGGGCAGGCACCGAACGCACCCCGCCCTGCACCGGCGGCAACTCGACTGGAGTGCTGCCATGGGCGACGCTGGGGGTGAATGAAACGGATGCGTGGGGAAACCGTTTTACCTACCGCGTAAGCAGCGATTTCGCCGATGCCGTCGGCAGCGCCACTTATGGGGGCTGCACGCCCAGCCCTGCGCCTACCCTGTCTACCTTCGCGTTATGTTCCGACGGCAACCTGGATGTGCTGTCAGCCGCGCCGGCGGGGGCGAATGTCGCAACCAATGTGCCGGCAGTCATCGTCTCGCACGGCAAAAACGCCGCCGGCGCTTACACCCCGCAAGGCGCACAATTACCGGTCGGCAGCAATGCCGACGAACAGGAAAACAGCGACGGCAGCGCCGACAACAATTACGTCAGCCATACCCCGACGCCTAATTTCGACGACTTGGTCGTGTGGCTCTCCAACAATATTCTGCTCAACCGCATGGTTGCAGCAGGCAAACTTCCCTAAGCGCGCCGCCAGGTTGTGCCTGCCGAGCTGTCTTCCAGCACGATCCCCGCATCGAGAAGTTCTTTGCGGATACGGTCGGCCTCGGCGAAGTTCCGGGCCTTCTTTGCTGCAATGCGCGCTTCGATCTGCGCGCCGATCGCCGCATCATCGAGTCCGCCTTCGCCTGCGCCGCCTTGCAGGAATGCCTGCGGGTCGCGTTGCAGCAAACCGAGCATGCCCGCCAAAGCCTTGAGTTGCGCGGCCGCTTCTGCGGATTGGGTGCGGTTCGCTTCGTTGGCGAGATCGAACAATACCGCCACCGCTTCCGGCGTGTTGAAGTCGTCGTCCATCGCCGCCTTGAAGCGCTGGGCGTAGGGTTCGTTCCAATCGACCCCACCCTCTCCCGCAAGCGGGAGAGGGATTGAGGGAGAGGGTAAGCTTCTCAGCGCCGTATAAAGCCGCGTCAGCGCGCCCTTGGCATCATCCAGATGCGCGTCGGAATAATTCAGCGGACTGCGGTAATGGGCGCGCAGGATGAAGAAGCGCACGACCTCGGCATCATATTTTTTCAACACTTCGCGGATGGTGAAGAAATTGCCCAGCGACTTGGACATCTTTTCCTCATCCACGCGCACGAAACCGTTGTGCATCCAGACATTCACAAACTTGCACCGGTGCGCGCCCTCGCTCTGCGCAATTTCGTTTTCGTGATGCGGGAACTGCAAATCCGCGCCGCCACCGTGGATATCGAAATGCTTGCCCAGCAGTTTCGAACCCATCGCCGAACATTCGATGTGCCAGCCGGGGCGTCCCTTGCCCCACGGCGAATCCCATTTCACTTCGTCCGTTTCGCTGTCCTTGGCATGCTTCCACAGCACGAAGTCGAGCGGGTCATTTTTGCCATCGGCCACCTCGACGCGCTCGCCGGCGCGCAAATCCTCCAGCGACTTGCCGGACAATTTACCGTAGCCGTCGAACTTGCGCACCGCATAGTTCACGTCGCCATCCGCCGCCCGATAGGCCAGCCCGTTGCTTTCCAGCCTGGCAATCATCTCCAGCATTTGCGGCACATACTGCGTGGCGCACGGCTCATGGTCGGGGCGCTGCACGCCCAGCGCATCGGCATCCTCGTGCATCGCAGCGATGAAGCGCGCGGTGAGCGCGTGGATGGATTCACCGTTTTCCGCCGCGCGCCTGATGATCTTGTCGTCGATGTCGGTGATGTTGCGCACGTAGGTGACGTCATAACCGGAGGCCTTCAACCAGCGGTATACCATGTCGAACACCACCAGCACGCGCGCATGGCCGAGGTGGCAATAGTCGTACACCGTCATGCCGCACACATACATGCCGGCCTTGCCCGGAACGATAGGTACGAATTCCTGTTTGTCACGCGCCAGCGTGTTGTAGATTTTTAGCATTTATTGAGGTCCTGTTAGCAGTACTTAAGCTCGTAGCTTGTAGCTGGCAGCCTGTAGCAGAACCAGGTTTTGCTGCAAGCTACAGGCTACCCGCTACGAGCTGCCGGCTTCCTTCGCCCATGAATCTTTCAATGTAACGGTGCGATTGAACACCAGCTTGCCGCCCGGCTGATGGTCGCGCCGGTCGGTTACGAAATAGCCGAGGCGCTCGAACTGGTAACGCGTCTCAGGCGCGGCATCCTTCACGCAACACTCCACCCAGCCCTGCACCACGGTCAGCGATGCCGGGTTGATGAAATCGAGAAAGCTCTTTTCCTTGTCCGCGTCCGGTTCGGGCACGGTAAACAGGCGGTCGTACAAACGAATCTCGGCGGGCAGCGCATGTTCGCGCGACAGGAAATGGATCACGCCCTTCACCTTGCGCCCTTCCGGGTTCTTGCCCAACGTATCGCGGTCGATGCTGCAACGCAGTTCGACGATCTTGCCTGCCGCGTCCTTCACTGCTTCGTCGCAACGCATCACATAGCTGTGGCGCAGGCGCACTTCGCCGCCGAGGGTGAGCCGCTTCCAGCCGGGCGGCGGCACTTCGGCGAAGTCGTCGGCCTCGATGAACAGTGAATTGCTAAACGGCACGACGCGCTTGCCGAACTCCAGGTGATTGGGATGAAAATCCGCTTCGCGCGATTGTGCGCCGCCGGCATTGGCGATGGTCACCCTGAGCGGGTTGATGAGCGCCATCACGCGCGGCACACGCGCTTCGAGGTCTTCGCGGATCGCACCCTCCATGATTGCCATGTCCACGATGTTTTCGCTCTTGGAAACGCCGACGCGTCTGGCGAATTCGCGGATGCCCTCCGGCGTGTAGCCGCGCCTTCTCATGCCGCTGACGGTGGGCATGCGCGGGTCGTCCCAGCCGTTCACATGCTTGTCGTTCACCAGTTGCAACAGTTTCCTCTTGCTGGTGATGGTGTAGTGCAGCTCCAGCCGCGAGAACTCTATCTGCTGCGGATGACAGGGGATGGTGAGGTTGTCCAGCACCCAGTCATACAGCGGGCGGTGATCCTCGAACTCCAGCGTGCAGATCGAGTGGGTGATGCCTTCCAGCGCATCGGAGATGCAGTGCGTGTAATCGTACATCGGGTAGATGCACCACTGGTCGCCGGTGCGGATGTGGTGCGCGCGCTTGATACGATAGATGACCGGATCGCGCAGGTTGATGTTGGGCGAGGCCATGTCGATTTTGGCGCGCAGCACTCTCGCACCGTCGGCGAATTCGCCGTTCCTCATGCGCGTGAACAGGTCGAGGTTTTCCGCCACGCTGCGATCACGATACGGGCTGTTCTTGCCGGGCTGGGTCAGCGTGCCGCGATACTCGCGCATCTGCTCCGGCGTGAGGTCGTCCACATAAGCCAAGCCTTTGTTGATGAGTTCGATGGCGAATTGGTACAACGGCTCGAAGTAATCCGATGCCCAGCGCACCTCGCCGTCCCACCGGAAACCCAGCCAGCGCACGTCTTCCTGGATGGATTGCGCGTATTCCTCGCTTTCCTTTTCCGGGTTGGTGTCGTCGAAACGCAGGTTGCATTTGCCGTTATAGTCCTGCGCCAGCCCGAAATTCAGGCAGATAGACTTGGCATGGCCGACATGCAGATAACCGTTCGGCTCCGGCGGGAAGCGCGTGACGATGCTCTTGTGCCTGCCGCTTGCCAGATCGGCATCGATGATAGTGCGGATGAAATTTGAAATGGTAGCCGGGGAAGCGGCGGCGGATGGCGTGCTGCTCATGCTGGACTCTTCTCGGTTTCTGTGGGGTTATCGGTATGCGCCGCAGATTTTACCCGAAAACACGCGGGCAAAGAGAAAGCGGGATACCGCCATGCGGCTTGAGAACAGGGAAACCCCAACTCTTATTGGCGGTTTGGAATGAAATGGTGCGGTGTTAGGCGACAAAAAACCCGCCATGCATATTCATGCGGGTTTCGTGGGCTGCTATTGATTGACCTTCCCCCGAAAAATAGTCTTCCAAGGGTGACGTAAAATTAACGTTACTT
>CAYGIF010000020.1:0-22030 GCA_964349865.1 uncultured Gallionella sp.
CTCTACGGCGGGCGCGGCATCCTGCTCGGCGGCGTGCCCGGCGTGGCGCCCGCGAAGGTGGTGATCCTCGGCGGCGGCGTGGTCGGCGTGAACGCGGCGAAGATGGCCGCCGGGCTGGGCGCCAGCGTCGCCCTGCTCGATGTCTCGCTGGAGAGGTTGCGCTATCTCAGCGACGTCATGCCCGCGAACGTGCAACTGATTTTTTCGGATCGGCATAATGTGCTGGAGCGGATCGCCGGCGCCGATCTGGTCATCGGCGCGGTGCTGATCCACGGCGCCGTCGCGCCCAAACTGATCCGCCGCGAAGACCTCAAGGCGATGCGCAAGGGCGCGGTGATCGTCGATGTATCCATCGACCAGGGCGGCTGCGTCGAGACGATGCGCCCGACCACGCACGAAAATCCGACCTTCATCGTCGAGGGCGTCATCCACTACGGCGTGGCCAACATGCCCGCCGGCGTGTCGATCACCTCGACGCTGGCGCTGACCAACGCGACCTTGCCCTATGTGCTGAAACTGGCGAATAAGGGATACCGGCAGGCGCTCAAGGAGTCTTCGGCGCTGCTGAACGGACTCAATATCATCGACGGAAAAATAACACACAGGAAAGTTGCCGAAGCGTTTGGGTTGGACTATTACCCCGCGGAAGCCGTGCTCGACTGACCTCTGCGGCATCCGGGCTGCGTTCTTGCTATTGTTGATGCAGTCTACCGGGCCAATTTCACAGGAGGCAAAACATGCGGCTTGGTTGACTTGCGTCAGTGTATGGTTTCAGTTTTCGGCTATATACTTTCAACGTGGGCAAATTTCGAAACTGCCAGTTATTTTTGAAAGGAGAGCAAACATGGATACGCTAAAAACGCAGATCATCGCTGCCTTGAGTCTGGTTCTTTGCGCCGCATCGGCCAACGCTGCCGACATTGAGATCAAGATGCTCGACAACTCGCCGGCGGAAGGCATCTTTGTTTTCGAACCAGGCTTCGTCAAGGCCAATGTCAACGACACCCTCGTCTTCATCCCGACCAATCCCGGACATAACAGCAGCAGCCTGTTGATTCCATCCGGTGCACAGGCCTGGAAAAGCCCGTATAACAAGGAAGTCCGGGTGAAACTGGAAAAGGAAGGCGTTTACCTTTATGTCTGTGACGCCCACAAGAAGATGGGCATGGTCGGCGTCGTGCAGGTCGGCAAGGCCGTCAACCTGGAAGAAGCCAGGAAGAAAGCAACTGAAGAGAGCGCCGCCATGGTGATGAACAAGGATCGCTTTGCCAGGCAGCTCGAACAGGTGAAATAAGCCTGTCGGCTGACCAGCCGAAAAACGCACCGGCCAAAAGATCGGTTTCGCTTTTAAGTGCTGGTCTGCCGGGTATGGCCCACGGTTCCTGCTCGATGGCGAAAATGCCCTGAAAGGGAAATAAGCAATGACTGACAAGCAACCAGCCGCTTCTGAAGAGCGCGACGAATCAAGAATATTTCTTGTCCGCGGGCGGAAGGTCATGCTCGGCATGCACTTGGCCGAAATGTATGGAGTCGAGCCGCAGGTGCTGGATCGGGACGTCGAACGCAACATCGAATGCTTCCCCGAAGGCTCAGTGTTCCGGTTGAGCCCCGATGAGGTTGCCGGGCTGGAAGCGCAAGTTGCGATTCAGAACCAGGCCGAGCCTTACGCCTTCACCGGGCATGGCCTTGCTATGCTCGCCAGCATCCTGCTCGATGCACATGCGATTCGCGACGACCAGGATTCATGCGCGCCCACATGCGGTTGCCGCAACTGATGGCCTCGCATGGGGAGCCAGCGATCACGATTGGGGACGCCTGCCCACAGGAATAATATACAAAGGCGTCGCGCCGGCCGGTAGATGCAACAGGCGTGCAACCTCCGCATCGTTGAAAGCGCCCACCGGCGTCGCGCCAAGCCCCAATGCCGTCGCCTGCAACAGCAAATTCTGCGCGGCGTGTCCGGCTTCCATATGCACATAGCGTTCGCCGCGCTTGCCGTAGCGCGCAGTGGTGCGCTCGAACACGGCGGCGATCACCACCACCAGCGCCGCCCGGCTCACCCATTGCTGGCCGACGGCGGCAGCGGCCAGAGGCAGGCGGATATCGCCATCGGCCACGGTCTCCAGACGGTGCAGCCCCGGAAGGTAGCGATAGACGCCGGCGGCCAGATTCTCGACATCGCCCGCCACCAGATAAACCTCCAGCGGATAGGTCGCGCCCGCAGAGGGCGCAGTGCGCCGCTCCGGCTCGGTGACGCCCTGGGCCGCCCACGCCAGCCGCGAGGCTTCGGCCAGCGTCAGCGCCCCCGATGCAAATTCGCGCACCGAGCGGCGGCGTGCCAGAGCTTCTTCCAGGCTCATCGCGCCCGCCGCGGGCGGCGCAGGCAGGCTCACGCCACGCGCCGATCCCGGATCGCCCTCCGCAGCTTCTGCAAAACTCGCCATAAGCGCCGCCAGTACAAGTAAAAGTATTTTCATCATCGCATAGATTCATCGCATAGATTCAGGCGGCACACCCGCTCGCGGCTGGCGCCTGTTCAGGGCAATATTTGATAGGGCTCCATCGTTACCGACTCGATCTTGTTGCCAAGCACGACCAGACGGCCTTCAAGCCGGGAGTTGCCGGTCTCGCTGAATTCGAAACGATAGGTGCGGCGCAACACCCTGCGCCCGGATTTGTCGCGCACCAGCGCCAGCGAAATGCTGGCGACCGTGTCGTCGAGAAATTGCACGTTCGTATCGCCGCATATCTTTTTCCCCATATCACGGGCGACCTCAAGCGCGCACAGACTGTCGAACCAGAACCACCCCAGCGCGGCTAACAACAGCAGGAAAAGCAAACTTATCACATCCATATATCCGAGAAACCCTGAATGACCAAGCGCGAAATCTTAACCGATTGTGGTGGATGCCTTTTAAAAAAGCCACAGATTACAAGCCACGGAACAGACAACCCAATGAGCGAGGCCATTTCTGTTTGCATCGCTACATGCCTGGCAGGGTGTTGAAATTCGCGTAGCGCGGATTCGCTGCAAAAAGGCGACCTCTCAAAACGCGCTACAATTGTTCTGCGAGACGTCAGGAAGGGTTTGGCCACCCCGTAAAGTGCCGCATCGCTAATCGAATTAAATATCCTGCCAACCCCGGACAATCATGCAGCTCATCAGCCCACGCACAGCACATGTCCTAAGAAACCCGGCCGCCTTTGCGCTTCAGGTGCTGAAAGCCTTCCAGGCGAACCAGGGCATGCTGCTTGCAGGTGCCGTGGCCTACTACGCGCTGCTCTCCATCGTGCCGCTGCTGATCCTGATGGTGATCGCGCTGTCGCATGTGGTCGACCAAGAGGTGCTGCTGGCAACGTTGCGCAGGGCGCTGGAATACGTGGTGCCGGGCGAAGGCAGGGCGGTGGTGGTGGAGCTGAAGGCGTTCCTCGATCACCGCGCGGTGATCGGCTGGGTGCTGCTGATTACGTTGCTGTTTTTCAGCTCGCTGGGCTTCAGGGTGCTGGAGAGCGCGATGTCGGTGATTTTTCTGCACCGTGTGGCGAAGCGCAGGCGGCGCTTACTCGTCTCCTTGCTGCTGCCTTTCGGCTACATCATTTTCATCGGTGCGGTGCTGTTCGCGGGCACGTTCGTGATCGCCGACCTGGCGGCGATAGGCGGCGAGAATCTCGTCCTGCTGGGGTATAGCTGGTCGCTGGACAGCTTCTCGCGCTTGCTGATCTACATCGCCGGTGTCATCGGGGAAATCCTGCTCATTTCCGCGATCTATTATTTCATGCCGGTAGGCAGGCTGTCGGTGCATCACGCGCTGATCGGCGGCGCCACGGCGGCCCTGCTGTGGGAATTGATCCGCCATGCGCTGCGCTGGTATTTCGACACGCTGTCGCAAGTGGGCGTGGTGTACGGCTCGCTGACCACGGCCATCATCGTGCTGCTCAGCCTGGAAGTGGCCGCCGCGCTGCTGTTGCTGGGCGCGCAGGTGATTGCGGAATACGAGCGCATCGAAGTCGGTGAGGCCACGCAATTACATATGCGGATGCGCGCTAAAGCCAGGTGAATCAACCGCGCTGCAACAAGAACAGGCCATTGCGATGAACCCCGAACATCTGGAGCTGCTGGTCACCCGCGAGATGCCTTTCGGCAAATACAAAGGCCGCTTGATCGCCGACCTGCCCGGCCAGTATCTCAACTGGTTCGCCCGCAAGGGTTTTCCGCCCGGGCAGCTTGGCCGGTTGCTGGCGCTGATGCAGGAACTGGATCACAACGGTTTGTCATCGCTGCTCGACCCGTTGCGCAAGCAATGAACCATTATAGGTCGTCAATCAAAAAGGTTCAGCGCCAATATTTTTTGGACCAAGTGCCGGAGCCGAATGCTTCTTTAACTTGCTAGCCAAACAGTCTGAATTCGGCGCCTTTGGTATGCGGCAGACGTTGCGCTACTCGTAGCGCAGAAATTCCTCCGCCAGCGCATCGGCACCGGAACGCTCGATCAGTTCCTCGATTTCCGGCATCAGCAGGTCGGCCTCATCCTCTTCCAGCACGCCATCGCCGACGAGACGGGCGGCCAGACCGTTGGCCAGCGCTTCCCTGATTGTTGCGAGGGTTGGCGGGTTTTCCCGGTTTTCATCGTCCATGACTTCCTCTATCGCGCGCGAAAGCGCTTCGCTGGCAAAGACTGACACGAAGTCGATTGCCGCCGCCGATTCCCCGAAACCCTCGATCAGCGCATCCAGTTCGTCGACGAGCGATTCGCCCGTGTCGAAGCGGTGCAGGTGCTCGTCTTCGCTGATTTCGGCGGGCAGTTCATGTTCGATGAACGAGCGGACTGCGGCAAGCGTCACCGGCTCGTCGGAGTCCAACTGGTTGATGATGGCTTCGATGAGGCTTGACAGTTCCGGGCTGGTGCGGCTGGCGATGTCGATCGGATTGCGGATCATGGTTTTCCTCCTGGTTAATGTTGCCAAGGCCAAGTGCAGATCAAACGGAGCGGCAGGTTGCTAGGCCAGATACCCTTCGGCGATGTAGCGGTAGACCAGCCCCTTCAGCCAGAGCGTTTCCTCGGTGGTGACGTTGCGGAACGCGATGCCGTACTCGAGCATGTTGGCTTCCGCCTCCCGGCCGGTTCCCGGCGCATGCACATGCTGGATGGTCGCGTCGAGGTTCAGCGTGGTCTTCAGTTCGTCCAGCGCGGCATGAAAGGAGATCCGCAATGTTTCGCCCGGTTTGCCGAGGGTGGGCGGCGCATGGAGTTGCGCGCCGTCCGGGCTGAGGTTGACGAGGCGGGCGGCTTCGTGGGCGCCCTGCGCATCGGTCACGGTGACGCCGAGATTCACACTGACCCAGGGCGATTTGCGCAGCTTCTGCACGCGCACCTCGACGGGGTAACCAAGGTGCATGTAATTGACGGGGCTGATGCACAGGCGCTGGATCGAGGACTGGAACACATAGATGTTGTTGCCGGTCACCATGCGCACTTCCACCAGTTGGCCTTCTACCGGGATAAACGGGTTTTCGGCGACCACCGGCCGCGTCACCAGGATGCTGAAGCTCTTGATGTAGCCGATCAGGCGGGCGGAATAATAGGTTTGCTGGTTCTGGTACAGCAGGCGAAGCTGCACGCGCTCCCCTATCTGCGGCTTGATGCCGGAAGGCGGAAATATCCCCACCGGCGCGGTTTCCTTGAGCTCGACCCAGTCGCCCGTCTCATGGGTCTGCGGCGGCGCATCCACGTCGCGCAACAGGCCTTCGGCGAGCAGGTTCTCGAGCTGTTCGCGGCTGGCCACCATTTCGCCGCGCGCAAACACGATATAACCGTTATGGTCATAAAGCCGCCATGGCAGGGGTCTGCCAAGGGGAATATCTTCGATAGGCACAGGCTGGAGGTTCATGTGGGTCTCATCCGCCGGGTTAACGAGCATGGGAACATTCTATACCTTTCTTCCGGCGATGGAAGCCTGCCGGATGTCCGATCAACAGGAAGAGCGCCGCCGCACCCGCAGGACAAGCGCCGTATACACCCCGCTCCATACGGTTCCGATTGCCATGCTGGCCATCAATGCCCAGCCAAGATCGGGATAAAGGATACGGAAAGCGGAAAGCGGCAGGCTGGTTAACTGCGGCATGCCGAACATGAAGAACAGCGCCACCGCAAGATTGGGAATCACCATCGCGAGAATGCGCCACATCTGCTTGCGCCGGCCACGCGGCTGATTCCCGAGTTCGATGAAATCACCCCGTCGCCAACGCCGCCAGCCCCGGGCTACCCCGATCAGAAGGAACAGCGGCGTCAGCAGAACAGCCCAGTAGACGATGCGAAACAGGCGCGCCGTGGATGGCGCGGGCGGCGGCTGATCGCTGAGCAGGCTCAGCACGCCCTTCGCGATTTCATCGACGGCGACCAGGTATTCGAGGCCGCTGGCATTGGCAAGCAAAACAATGCCGGTGCCGCGTTCGGGCGCGATGATCAGCATCGCATGAAAACGTCCCGTGTCGCCGTTGTGCCAGATGGCCGGTGTGCCATTGACGGGCCCGATTACCCAGCCCATGCCGTAGTAGGTGTCTTTTAATCCGGCATGGATTGCGCCGACGGGAATGGCGGGTTGGTGCAGTTGTGCGATGCCTTTTGCGGAAAGAACAGCGGCGTTGCCGTAGCGCCCGCCATTCAGTTGTGCCACGGCAAAGTGGCTCATATCCTCGGCACTGGCGGACACAAACCCGGCGGGTTGATAAGCGAGCGGCTCCACGCCAATATCGGCGACCATGCGGCCCATGCTGTAGAGGTGGCCCATAGCCAGGCCATCGGCGAGCGCAGGCGCCGGCGTGGCGTGGGAATGGCGCATCGCCAGCGGCGTAAAGATATGTTGGGCGATATAGTCCGCGTAGGGCTGCCCGCTGGCCGCTTCCACAACCAGGCCGGCGATGGCATAGTTGATGTTGCTGTATTGAAAGCCCTCTCCCACGGGTTGGCTGAGTATCACCGTCCGCAAACTCCGCACCGCTGCTTCCAGCCCATCCCGGCTGTCCCAGTAGGCATTGCCCGCCAAGGTGGAGAAGCCGCTGGTCTGGTTCAACAGATGGCGCACCGTGATTTGGGCCGAGGCCGCTTCATCTGCGGCGCGGAACCAGGGCAGGTAGCGCCGCACCGGCGCGTCCAGCTCGATTTTCCCCGCTTCCACCAACTGCATCACCGCCAGCGCGGTAAACGACTTCGTGATGGAGCCGATGCGAAACGGCATCTGCGCGGTAACGGGGCGCCCGGTTTCATCGGCAACGCCATATCCCCGCAAATGGACAATCTGATCCCCCTGGATAATGCCGAGCGCCATCCCCGGAATGCCCAGGCTGTCCATTTGGTTCGCGACGTAGGCATCAATGGCGGCGAAATGCGGCATCGTATCGGCGTTGACACTTCCAATCATCGGCGCAAGCGTCATGGCCAGGCAAAAAATTCGGTAACGCTTGAATACATTCATGAGAGTTTCCTTTCATTCAGGCGGGCTCAACTCTGAACACGAAATGAGAAAAACAAAAGTCAAAAGTGGCAATTTGTTTGCTCCCCGATTGTATTCACCGGGCAGCGCCGCGCTTGCGCGCTTCGATGCGCTTCAGGAACACGCCCATCACTTCGCGGTACAGCGCGTCCTTGAGCACGCTGTCCTCGTTGCCGGCGTCCACGTTGGGGTTGTCGTTGATCTCGATGACGTAAAGGCGGTGGCCTGCCTGCTTGATGTCCACGCCGTAGAATCCGTCGCCGATCAGGTTGGCCGCCCGGAGCGCCATTTTCACCACTCGATCCGGCGCTTCGCCGACGGATAGCGCTTCCGTTTTTCCCTCGACGAAATCGTGTTTCTGGTCGCCGTGCCGGATGATCTGCCAGTGTCCGGGAACCATGAAGTATTTCGCGACGAACAGCGGTCGCCGGTCGAGGATGCCGACACGCCAGTCGAACTCGGTGGGCAGGTATTCCTGCGCGACGATCAACTCCGATTTGTCCAGCAGGCCATTCACCTTTGCGGGCAGTTCTTCTTCCGTCTCCACTTTCACCACCCCTACCGAGAACGAGCTGTCCGGCTGCTTGAGCACGCAGGGCAGGCCGAGCGCGGGGACGATCTGGTTCACGTTGTCGCGGTGCACCAGCAGGGTCTTTGGCGCGGGGATGCGGTGCCGCGCGAGTATCTCGGCGAGATAAACCTTGTTGTTGCACTTCAGAATGGAGTCCGGGTCGTCGATCACCACCAGCCCTTCGGCGGCGGCGCGCCGCGAGAAACGGAAGGTGTAGTGGTTGGCGAAGGTGGTGTCGCGGATGAACAGCGCGTCGAATTCGGCCAGCCGCCCGTAGTCGGCCTTGGTGATGAATTCCACATGCATGCCCAGCGCCTGCGCCGCCTTCTCGAACTTTAGCAACGCCTTCGCATTGGAGGCCGGTTCGGGATTGCCGGGGTCGTGCAGGATCGCGAGGTTGTAACGCGGCGCGGCACGCTTCGCCGTCCGCCGCCTGCGGCCAATGAAGTATTCCGTGGTGGCCTGGATCGCGAATTCCTGATGCTGCGACGGGATGTCGCTCGCGGCAATCGGCTTCACGCTGCGGATGCGCCAATGCTGGCCGCGGCGCTCGAAAGCGGCGCGCAGCAACGGCGCATGCAGCAGGTTGAAAAGCTGGCGGCTGAGTTGTTCGTGGCGGCTCGCCGCGCTGTGGCCGAAATAGATGTCAATTTCGAATGAATCCGACTTGATCGGCGCCAGCGATTTCTGGATCAGCTCGTCCAGCCCCTCGGTGAGCAGCCGCACCATGTTCTGCGATTGCAGGTCCTCGATGGTGTTCGTGCGCGGCAGCGGCTTGTGGCCGCGCGCCTCGGCGAGCAGCGACACGTAGTAGCCGAGCGTCTGGTAGCGGTAGCTCCTGCACAGGTTGAACACGCGCGCGGTGCGGTCGCCGCCATAGGCCGGGTCGGACAGGTAGGCGCGCGCCGGCACGACGGTCACGCCGGGAATATCGAGCGGCCAGTCGCGCGGATTGTTGACCACGATGAGATTGCTCATGATGTTTCCTTTTTTGCTTCTGTAGGCACGAATTCATTCGCACAAAACCTCTTGTTCGTGCGAATGAATCCGCACCTACACCTACCTTGGCTGCGGCTTTTAGGTTGAATCATGCTGTGTGGTCATCTGCCTTCAGACGTGATGCGCACATCCACCGTCATGCCCAGTTTGAGCGGGGTCGCTTCGAGCAGCGTGATTTTCACCTGGATGATCTTGAGGCCGAGATTGACCGCCGGGTTGTTGGGTTTGATCTCGCGTTTGCCGACATAGTGGGCGATTTCTTCGACGCGTCCCTTGTACACTTTGCCCGGATATGCGTAGGCTCTGACTTCCACCGGGTCACCGAGCTGCAGGCGTCCGGCATCGGTTTCATCCACTTCGGCATTGATGCGCAGCTGGCCGGTATCGGCAATCACGGCGATGGGTTTTTCCGGTATCACCACCTCGCCGACTTCGAGATAACGTTCGATCAGGATGCCGCTGATCGGCGAGGTCACACGGGTTTTATCCAGCAGCGAGCGCACATAACGCACGTTGGCCTCGGCCTCCGCCACTTTCGCCTCCGCGACCTTGTAGGCGCTTTCGGCGTTGTCGAATGCTGCCTGCGAAACGAACTTGTCCTGATGTAGCTGGCCGGCGCGGTTGAATTCCTTTTCGGCTTGCATCCGCTCGGACCGGGTGCGATGCAAGACCGCTTCGGCTTGATGCAGGCGGGCAGTCAACTCTTCGGCTGACAGTACGGCGATCACTTGCCCCTTGTCGACGTGATCGCCTTCATTGACCAGATAACGCTCGATGCGCGCCGTCAACTCGCTGCCGACATCCATTTCCGCGCCGGGCCGCGCCTCGAGTTTTCCTTCGGCAGAGATAGATTGCTGCAATGCAGGTCGTTGCGTGGCCGGTGTATTGCCGTTTTCCGGGCGCAGGAGCAGATACATCGCCAGCGCGATGATAATGACTGTCGCCGCTGCTGCTGCCGGTTTCCATTTCATGATTTCAACCTCCCGTCTTCCAGATGAATTACCCGGTGCGCCACCTCTTCGACCTTGGGATCGTGGCTGACGATCGCCACCGCCTTGTGCAACTCCTTCGCATGGCCGCGCAACAGTTGCAAGATATCGCGGCCGGTTTTGGAGTCGAGATTGGCGGTCGGTTCGTCGGCCAGAATAATCGGCGGATCGCCGGCCAGCGCGCGGGCGATCGCGGTGCGCTGCTTTTCACCGCCGCTCAGGTCGCGCGGGTAGGCGTGAGCGCGCCGCCCCAGGCCGACGCGATCGAGCAAGTCCGCAGCCTCCGCTCTGACCATCTGCTTCGGTCTGCCCTTCATCCTTAGTACTACCTCGACATTTTCCTGCGCCGTCAGCGAACGGAACAGGTTGAATGACTGAAACACAAACCCGAAACTGCGGCGGCGGATATTCGCCAGTTCACGTTCATCGCATGCGCCCACGTTGCGGTCATTCACCAGCACGTCCCCGGCCGTGGGGCGCAAAATGCAGCCCATGATTGACAGCAGCGTCGTCTTGCCCGAGCCGGACGGCCCCATGATCAGCAGCACTTCATCCTGCGCCAGCGTAACGGAGACCGACTCCAGCGCCACCACTTTCCCGGCTCCTGCACCATAGATTTTGCCGACCGCGCGGGTTTCGAGAATCACCTTGTCCATTGTTTTATCCGGGATTGTCACTCGCGGAACACCATGACCGGATCCAGCGTCTTGACCTTGCGCACCGAAATGTAGGCCGCCGCCAGGCAGGTCACGATAATGACCGCAAATACCACCGCCAGCAGCAGCAACGGCAACTACATCATCACGCCCGCACTTTCGATGCCGCCACGCGCCGCGAAGGTCACGGCCACCCCGATCGCGAAACCCAGCACCGCGCTCGCCGCCGCCTGGGCAAGGATCACCAGATCGATGTCGCTGTTCTGCGCTCCCATCGCCTTGAGCGTACCGTAATCGCGCAGGTGTTCTATCGTACCCGCATAAATGGTCTGGCCGACGATCGCGCCGCCGATCAGCACGGCGAGAATCGCGGTCAGGAAAAAGGCCATGCCCATGCCGGTCTGGATGGTCCAGTAGTTGACCGTGCGGTCGATGAACCCCTGTTTGGTATACACATCGTTGTCCGGCAACACCGCGCGCAGCTTCTGCGCCACTTCCTCCACTTTGGCCGGGTCTTTGAGCTTGACGACAATGAACGAGGTCTGGCCTTCAAAGTCGGTGCCCATCAGGCTTTGATCTATCTCGTTATAGGAAGTGAACAGCACCGGGATGGTCGTGAAGCTGAGCGCCTCGCGCGACAATCCTACCAGTTTGAATGACTGTTCCCTGAACAGGTTGAGTTCCCACATCGAGCCCAGCTCAAGCTTGCCCAAGCGTTGCCGCGAGCTTTGATCCATGATGATGTAGCGCCCGCCTTTGACATCGGCCGGCGCGCCTGTCTCCATCGCCCATGGGCCGCCGACGCCGGTGTCGGGATTGAAGCCGATCACCTGCGCCTGCTCGCGGCGACCGTCCGCCAGCTTCAGAAAGCCGAACCAGACATGGATCTTCTCCGCCCACAATACGTCGTCAAGCGCGCGCACGCGGTTGATGCGATAGGCGGGGAAGGGCTGCGAGAAATCGAAGTTGGGCACGTTCTGCGATACCACCCAGATGTCGGCATCGGTATGGCGCACCACGCTGGTGGCATTGCCCATCATGCCGAGATAGATGCCTACTTCGACCAGCGTCAGCACCGTGGAAAAGACGATGCCGACCAGGGTGATGGCAAGCCGGCCGCGCTCCTGAAACAACATTCTGAATGCAAGCCACAACATATCGTTATGCTCCTGATGGTTGCATCGTGCGCCTGAGCAGCTTGCGCAACGCGGCCAGCGAACGCGTGTTGAGCACGTCGGCTTTTTCCAGCCAGCCGCGCCGCGCCTGGCCTACTCCATATTTAAGGTTGGCGAAGTCGAAGGTGCTGTGCGCATCCGAGTCGATGCTGACCAGCACGCCTTCCTCTCTGGCGCTCTGGCAGTGGCTGTCGAGCAGGTCGAGGCGTTCCGGGTGGGCGTTCAGTTCGAGGAAGCAGCCGCGCTGCCTGGCATGGCGGATGATGCGCAGCATGTCCACGTCGTAGGGCTCGCGCTTCTCGATCAGGCGGCCGCCGGGATGCGCGAGCAGCGTGAAGTGCGGGTGATCCATCGCGCGCAGAATGCGCTCGGTCTGTCTGGCGCGCGGCAGGTCGAAGCGGCTATGCACCGCGCCCACCACCAGATCGAGGCGCGCCAGCACGCCATCCGGCAGGTCGAGGCTGCCGTCCTCGAGGATGTCCACCTCGATGCCCTTGAGCAGCGTGATGCCGTCCAGTTGCGTGTTGAGCCGGTCGATCTCGTCGCACTGACGTGCGAGTTGCAGCGGGTCGAGGCCGTGCGCGACGGTGAGGCGGCGCGAGTGCTCTGTTATGGCGAGGTACTCCAGCCCGAGCGCCCTGGCCGCCAGCGCCATGTCGCGCAGGCTGTCGTGGCCGTCGCTGGCCTTGGTGTGCGCATGCAGGTCGCCCCTGAGGTCGGACAGCTCAACTAACTTTGGCAGACGTCCGGCGCGCGCCGTCTCGATTTCGCCGCGGTCCTCGCGCAGTTCCGGCGGGATGTAGGGCAGGCCGATGGCGCGGTATACCGATTCCTCGCTGTCCCCGGCGATGCGCCGCGCGCCGCGGAACACGCCGTATTCGTTGACCTTCAGGCCGAGCTGCTGCGCTGCGCGGCGGATCGCGATGTTGTGCGCCTTGGAGCCGGTGAAGTAGTGCAGCGCCGCGCCGTAACTTTCTTGCGCGACCACGCGCAGGTCGACCTGCAGGCCGCATTTGAGCAGGATGCTGGCGCGCGTCTCGCCCGCGGAATACACCTCGGCCACCTCATCGTAGGCGGTGAAGCGCTGCATCACCGCGCTGCCTGGCGCGGCGGTGACCAGAATGTCCAGATCCCCCACAGTCTCGCGCATGCGCCGGAAGCTGCCGGCGACGGTCACCTGAAGCACGCCGGGGACGGCTTGCAGAAAGGCGCGCAGCGTTTCGGCATATTGCGCCGCCGTGGCGAGCTTGAAGCGCCGGCTCTGGCTGGCATGGGCTTGCACCGCCTGCAAGATGTTCTGTTCGGTCTTCTCGCCGAAGCCGTGCAGCGCGCGGATGCGGCCGTCCTGCGCGGCGCGATGCAGTTGCTCGACGGTCTGCACGTCGAGGTCGTGGTACAGCGCCTTGACGCGCTTCGGCCCGAGGCCGGGAATTTTCAGCAGTTCGGTGACCGCTGGAGGCAGTTCGCGGCGCAGGCGTTCCAGCAGGCTGCAATGTCCGGTAGTGACGATTTCGCCGATTTTACCGGCAAGATCGGCGCCGATGCCGGGCAAACGGGTCAAATTGTCACCTTTCTCCACCAGCAGGCGCGCCTCCTGCGGCAGGTCGCCGAGGATGCGCGCGGCATTGCGATAGGCGCGGATGCGGAACGGATTCGCCCCCTGAATCTCCAGCAGGTCGGCGATTTCGGTGAAGGCGGCGGTGATATCGGCGTTATGGACTGGCATGTCGTTTCCTTCTCACGTCAGGCGGCCGCGTCGGGCTCTCCCAACTGTGCCAGGATCTGGCGCCGCGCCGCATCGCGCAATTGCAACGCCGCCTGCCAGTCGTCTCCCGCCGCAAACAGCGGTTCGCCGATCAGCACTCTCAGCTCGCCACGGCGCGGCCGCCATTGTTCATCGCGCAGCAGGGAGCGGGTGCCGATCAGGGTGATCGGCAGCACGGGTGTGCCGGATCGTGCGGCGGCCAGAAAAGCGCCCAATCTGAACGGCATCAGCCCGGGTTCGCGCCGGAAGGTGCCTTCGGGGAAGAACACCACGGATTCGCCGGCGCGCGCCCGTTCCTCCAGTTCGCGCATGTCTTCCGCGCCGCGCGCGTCATCGAAACGTTCGACAAATGCGCTGCCGAGCCGGCGCAGCGGGATGGCGGCTTTCGGATTGCCCAGCAGCTCCTGCTTGGCCACATAGGCGAATCTGGCCGGCAGCACCGCGGTGAGCAGCAGCGCGTCCACATAGCTGGCGTGATTGGCCGCCACGATCACGGGCATGCGGTTGTCGAGATGCTGCAGCCCTTCCACCCGCAGCGCCAGCCCGGTCAGCGCAAACGCGAGGCGCGCGCTCGCCCGGGCGACACGCCGGCGCAGCGCGAGTCCGGGCGCCAGCACGATCAGCAGCCAGGCGAAGGGCACGATCGCGACAAACACCGTCCAGGCCCACGCGCTCCATGCCCATTCGGCGCCGCGCCGCAGCAGACGCGCGGCCTGCGCGATGGCGCCGAGGTAGCCGAGACGCGCCCACTGCCGCCACGGCGCGCGCTGGGCGCTGCCGGTCGCGCCGCGTTCGTACAGCTCGCGGCAGGCGGCGCGGCGCAGCTTGCCGCTGGAGGTCTTCAGCACCGTGCGCGGCGGCGCCAGCACGATATCGTCGGCCGGCATGCCGACCAGGTCGACGGCGAGGTTGTTGATTTCGGCCAGCATCCGGCTGCGCTCCGCAGCGCCGTTTTCGCGCGTCTCGGCGAGTATCACCAAGCGCTCCGTGCCGGCGCGCGCATCGGTGGCCGGGAATACCGCCACGCCCCCGCGCCGCACGCCGCGCACATTGCTCACCGCCTCTTCCAGTTCCTGCGGGTAGATGTTGTGCCCGGCGCGGATGATGATGTCCTTCTCGCGCCCGGTGAGATACAGCTCCCCGGCCGCGATGTAGCCCATGTCGCCGGTGTTGAGCCACTGCCCGTCGAACAGGCGCGCCGTCGCCTCGGGGTTGCGGAAATAGCCGCCGGTCGCGGACGGCCCGCGGAACTGCACGCGCCCCTGCGCGCGTTCGGGAAGCTCGCGCCCGCCGGCGTCGACAATGCGGATCTCGTGGCCGGGCAGGGGCAGGCCGGAGGAAACGACGCGCAGCGCGTTGCGGTCGTCCTCGCGCGCGCAACGGGCGATGCCCGAAGACATGAGCGCATCGCGATCCGTGCGGTCGACCAGCGGCCCGCGCCCGAGCGGAGGAAAGGCCAAGCCCACCGAGGACTCCGCCAGGCCATACACCGGCGTCATGGCGGCGCGGTTAAAACCATGTGGTGCGAGGCGCGCGGCGAAATGCTCCAGCGTGTCCGGGCTGACCGGCTCGGCGCCGTTGTAGGCCAGCCGCCAGCAGCTCAGGTCCAGGCCGTCGAGGTCGCGTTCGTCGAGCTTGTTGGCGCATAGTTCGTAGGCGAAATTGGGCGCCGCCGAGACGGTGGCGCGATGCCGGTGGATGGTTTGCAGCCAGCGCCCCGGTCGGGCGAGAAAGGCGAGCGGCGACATCAGCACCAGCCGGAACCCGACATACAGGCTGCCCATGCAGGCGCCGATCAGCCCCATGTCGTGGTAGAGCGGCAGCCAGGACACGAAGGTGTCCGCGGAGGTGATGCCCGAGGCGCGCTGCATCGCCCGCAGGTTGGCGAGCAGGTTGGCGTGGGTCAGCACGACCCCCTTGGGGTTGCCGGTGCTGCCGGAAGTGTATTGCAGGAAGGCGATGTCCTCAGGTCCCAGCTTCGGGGAGGGCGGTTGTGCGCCAGTGACAGACAAATCCGCGACGGTCAGCACCTTGCGCAGCGATTCGCACTGCGCGCGCAGCAGGTGGCCGAGCGGCTTGGCCTGGCCTACCGTGACGAGCATGGCGGCCTCGGCATTGGCGACGATGCCGGCGATGCGGCGCATGTGATCCTCGATTTGCGAAGGGCGCACCGGCGGGTACAGCGGCACCGGCACGCAACCGGCGTATAGCGCGCCATAGAAGGCGGCGAAAAACTCGCGCCCGGTGGGCAACATGATCGCCACCTTGTCGCCGGAGACCAGCCCATGCCCGAGCAGGCCGGCAGCCAGCGCCTTGGCATCCTCTTGCAGCATGCGGTAGGTGATGTCCTCAGTGAGCTCCTGTTCGCCGTACAGCGTGATATGCACCCGCTCGCCGTGCGTCGCGACATGCCAGTCCAGCAGCTCGATCAGCGTGGCTGCGGCTTCCGCCGGCCGGCCGGCCTCTGTCTGCGCAACCAGCGTTGTTCCGTCCGGCGCGGGTGTTCCGGCATTTGCGGCACCCGTTATCAGCCGGAGCAGGTCGCGCGGCGTCTCGGCAGCGACGAACGCTTCTTCGGCCAGCCTGGTGCCCAGTTTGCGCTCGATGCGCACCAGCAGTTCCACGCGTGCCAGGCTGTCCAGGCCGAAATCGCGCTCCAGCGCATGATCCAGACCCAGGCTTTCCACAGCGGGCGCGTTCGGCCGCAGCTCGCGGGCAAGGCCGCGCACGATGCCGAGCAGCCGCTCCGCATCGCTCATGGAATCGGGTGGAGAGGCTGGAAGGCTCATACGCGTAACCTTGTGTCCAATCAAGGCGTCATATTATTCCAATTTCAGTTCGAAGGTGAAGCAAGCATGTCCTGAACTCTCGGTTGAAGGGGCGGCTGTACCCGCAAGGGTTGTCGTGTCGCGTTTGATTCACAGGTTGGAACCCATTGATTTTAAGTGGACTGGTCTATATACTGGTCTGCGTTAAGTTCGCATTGCAGGGGAAAATCATGAAGATCGAAATTGGTTCATATGAAGCGAAAACAAAGCTTCCTGAATTGCTGAGGCAGGTGAAAACCGGCAAGAGCTTTACCATCACCAATCGCGGGGAAGCCATCGCGGATTTGGTGCCCAGTTTGGGCGCGAGGGTGAAGGACAAAGCTGCGGCAGCAGAAAAGCTCAAGGCGTTCATGCTGGCCGATCCGGTGCGTGGTGTGAACATCAGGGAGCTCATCGAGGAGGGGCGCGCGTGAGCTTCGTTCTCGATAACTCGGTGACCATGCGTTGGTTTTTTGGTGACGGCAAACCACAACAACTCGCCTATGCCGGCAAGGTGCTGGATGCGATGAAGGATGGCAGCGCCCTCGTACCCGTGACATGGGGGCTTGAGGCGGCAAACGTCATTGCCAGGGCGGAAGCAAAAGGCCTGGTGACAGAAGCGCGGAGTGGGGCGTTTCTCGAGATGCTGGAAGGCGTGGATATTGAGGTGGACGCGGACACATTCCCGCATGCGCTGTCGGATACTCTTCAATTGGCGCGGCGATACAAGCTATCCGCTTACGATGCCTCCTACCTCGAATTGGCCTTGCGCCATGGTATGCCGCTGGCCACGCTCGACGAAGATTTGCAGAAGGCCGCAAAGAAAGCCGGCGTGAAAAAATTTGGTTGAAACTCCAAACAACGCCGGACGAAATCGGAATTTATAGAGGTGCCCATTATGCCAAGCCCGCCATGCGCGCCAGACGCTCGGCGCGCATGGCGGCACGCCGGCCGCGCGCCGCGTTCACGCCGGAGAGCAGGATCAGCCCGACGACGAAATAGCTGCCGGTGATCAGCAGCGCCTGCCGGTGATCGCCGCCGGTCAGCCAGGTCGCCGCGCCGTAGGTGAGCGGCCCGGCAATCGACGCGAGTTTCACCGCCAGACCCCACAGCCCGAAGAATTCCGCCGCGCGGGAGGGCGGCGCGAGCAAACCCACCAGCGCCCGGCCGGCGGACTGCGATGCGCCCAGGCATAACCCGGCAACATTCGCCGCCACCCAGAACAGTGTCGGCTCGCGCGCCGCCCAGGCGAGCAGGATGGTCACGATCCAACCCGCCAGCGTCAGCGCGATGGACAGGACATGGCCGACACGGTCCTGAAAGCGGCCGAACAGGAACGCGCCGACCGCCGCCGTGATGTTGACCACCAGCACCAGCAGCAGGGTCTGCTGTGTGGTGAAATTCATCGCCTGGCCGGCATACACGGCGGTCAGTGTGATGACCGCCTGGATGCCCGCCTGATAGAACAGGCTACACAGCAGGAAGCGGCGCAGGTCGGCGAATTGTCGCAGATTGCGCAGGGTCCGCCCTACCTCCCGCCACGCGTCCCGGAGCCGCGTGTCCCGAATCTGCAAACCCGGCGTGGCACAAGGCACGGCGCGCTCGCGCAGCACCAGGAACGTCGGGATGCTCGCCAGCGCGAACATGCCGGCGGTGATCAGCATCGTCGCCGGCACGAATTGCGCGGCCGTTTGGCCTTGCGCCTCGGCCCAGGCAACATAGCCAAGGCACAACGCGAGCGTGACCAGCCCGCCTGCGTAACCGAGGCTCCAGCCCCAGCCGGATACCCTGCCCATCGCCCGGGGTCGCGCCAGTTCCGGAAGAAATGCCGCGATCAGGTTCTCCCCGCTGCCGAAGAAGAAGTTGGACAGGATCACGCACAAGATGGCGAGCCACAGCGTGTCCGGCTGGGCGAAATAGAGCAGCGCGGTGAACAGGATGCAGCCCGCGGTGCTGACCCCCAGCAGCTTTTTCTTCGCCGCGCGCAGGTCGGCGTAGGCGCCGATCAGCGGCGCGCTGAACACGATCAGCGCGTAGGAGAAGGACAGCGCGGCCGTCCACGCGAAAGTGGCCCAGGGCGCATTGCCCGCGACCACCGCGACGAAGTAGGCATTGAACAGCGCGGTGATGACCACCGTGGTGTAGCCGGAATTGGCGAAGTCGTACATCGCCCAGGCCCACAGCTCGCGCGGGCTGACACCGGGACGCAACGCTGCCTGAAAGGGCATGGGCATCATCATTCCTTCACAAGATGCGGCGCCGTTTCCATCACACCGCTACCCAATATATATCGCCAGCGCGTCGATCACGTGCTTTGGCCGCAGGCCGGGAATTTCCGGCAGCTTGGTTTTTGGGGGTGGCTATTCGTCGCTGAGGCGCGGTTGCAGTTCTTCCGCGGGCTCACCGGTCTGCGGGTCTGCCCAGCCGGCGATGCCGATCTCCGCTTCCGCCTCTTCCAGCGACTCGCCTTCTTCATAGCCGGTATCGTTCTGGCCTTGCATGTCCTGCACTGCTTCGAGCAGCGTCGGGAAGGGACCATACAATTCGTCGGTGAGTTTGTCCTGCCAGTAAAAACCGTCCGGCCGCTCGATCACCCGTGCTTGGTCATAGCCGGGTGGGGTTTGTGGAATGGATGTAGTAGTGGTCATCGTTGCCTCCATTTATCGCATATCAAAGCTGCACCGCGCAGCAAACACCTTTCATTCGGCGCGAACCAGCAGCACCGGAACCGACGCGCCGCGCACCACGCCTTCGGCAACGCTGCCGAGCAGCAAACGGCTCAAGCCGGAACGTCCATGCGTGCCGATCACGATCAGGTCCGCCTGCCATTGCCGGGCATCATCCCCGATCACATTGGCGATGCGCTCCCCCTTCGCTTCAGGCAGCGCGGTTTCCGCCGTCTTGCCGGACTGGCGCAGTTTTTCTGCGGCCTGCGCAAGAGCGCGCTCTCCGGTAAGCCGCACTGCTTCCTGCAGGGCGGCATAATCGATGAAGGCGTAGCCCTCGGTATCGAGCGGAAAGATTTCCTCGAGCACGTAAACCAGGCGCAATTGGGCATTGCCGTCCGCCAGTTTGATGGCCTCCTGCAATGCCCGTTCGGAAGTCGCGCTGCCGTCGATCGGAACCAGGATACGTTGATAGAGAGCCATTATTTTCCTTCCCTGTTTGAGGTATGCATCGTTCCGTTTTGATTCTATACCTCTTTTGGATTTGCAGCGGCGCGCGGTCTCGCTGCGCGAGTTTCACGTTAACGACATTATTTGCGCAAACGCTTGCGCTCGGCCCTGGTGCGTTCCGATGCCTGGCAGGCGCGGCGGTAGGCCAGCAGGGTCTTCTGCGCGTGGCCCAGCACGCTGCCGCGCGGGTAATTGCCCGCCTCGTTCGCGCTGCCTGCCGGCAATCCGGTGAGCAGTTCGATGCCTTCGCTGGCATGCTCCGCAGTGTAGATATGGAACAAGCCCTGGGTGACGGCCTCGGCGACCTTGCGCTCCAGCATCAGGTGGCGGCGGTTGCGCTGCGGGATCAGCACGCCCTGGCTGCCGTCCAGCCCGGCGGTTGCGCAGACGCGAAAGTAGCCCTCGATTTTTTCGTTGATTCCGCCCACCGGCAGCACCTCCCCATGTTGGTTGACCGCGCCGGTCACCGCGATGCCCTGCCTGAGCGGCAGCCCGGACAGCGACGAAAGCAGCGCATACAGTTCGGCGCAGGAAGCAGAGTCGCCCTCGACGCCGCTGTATTCCTGTTCGAACACGATGGACGCGTTGAGCGCGAGCGGCGCGTTATGCGCAAACAGCGCGGACAGGTAGCTTTGCAGGATCAGCACGCCCTTGTCGTGGATCGGCCCGGACATTTCCACTTCGCGTTCGATGTTGAGCAGACCATCCTCGCCGGCATAGGTGCGCGCCGTGACGCGCACCGGGAAGCCGAAACGGTAGTCGCCGAGATCGACCTGGGTCAGGCCGTTGAGCTGCCCGATCTTCTCGCCATGCAGCGCAATCAGCAGGTCGCCTTCGGCGATGGCTTCGCGCAGGCGCTGGTCGGGGTAATCGTGGCGCAGCGTGCGCGCCGCCAGCGCCGCCTCGACATCCTGCGCTTCGACAATGGGCGCTTCAACAATTGACGCCTTGGCAAGGCGTCCGGCACGGGCGCTGCACAGCGCGGCGCTTTCCATCACCAGCGCCTCGGCGCGGGCGAAGATCGCGCTTTGGCGCGACTGGTCGTCCGCTTCGCGGTGCCCGTCTTCCAGCAGGCGCGCGACGGCGGCGGCGGAAAAATGCGGCAGCCCCAGTCTGCGGCAGGTGTGGGCGACGAAGATTGCCGAGGCGCGGCGGGTTTCGGCGCCGGATAAAAAGCTTTCGGCAAAGTCCACCTTGACGCGGAAGCGGCGCGCGAATTCAGGGTCTTCCTCCTGCAACTCGTAATACAGTTCGCGCGAACCGATCAGCACGATCTTGACATCGACATCCACCGCCTCAGGTTCGAGCGAGACCGCCGCGATCGGCGTGTAGGTCATGCCCGGTTCCTCGATCTGCAAGCGGCCGCTGCGCAGCACGCGCCGCAGCTTTTCCCACACCAGGCCGTCGGCCAGCAGGTCGCGCAGGTGCAGCATCAGGAAGCCGCCGTGCGCCTTGTGCAGGCTGCCGGCGCGGATGCGGGAAAAATCGGTCACCAGCACATCGTTCTCGGACTGGTATTCGATGCTGCCGAACAGCGCGCGGAACAACGGATTGTCTTCGACGATCACCGGCGCGCCGTCCAGGCCGTCGTTGTCCACCACCAGGTTGACGCGGTAGCGGGACAGCACCTTGCCCAGCGCCTCCTGGCGAATGTCGTCATCGGTATCGGAAACCTTGAACAGTTCCAGGTTGTCGAGCACGTCGTGCATGACTTGTTCCAGATACGCGCCGAGCTTGACGGAATCCTTGATCTGCTTCTTCAGGCCGACGCGGATTCCCTGCAATTCGCGCTCCAGCAGCGGCTTCACCACCTGGCGGCGCAATGCCGCCAGCCCTTCGTTCATCACCCGTTCCATCGGCCGCATCTTCTCGAGATAGCGGCTGATCTCGGCGCGCAGTTCCTGCTCGGCCAGCGCGATTTCGGCGCGGCGTTCCTTCGGCAGCGCGAGCACCTCGTCCTCGGTCAGCGCGTGGCCTTTCTTGCCGCGCAATGTGAACAGCAGATGCCCGGATTCGCGGTGCATCGTGAAATTGCGGGCTTCGGCAAAGGCCTCGAGTTCGGCGTAGGCCCTGGCCTCTTCCTCCTTGTAGGATTTTTCGATGCGCCCGCTTTCGGCCTTGAAATCCTGCCCGTCCAGATGCTGGGGAATTTCCGTCTGCAGCGATTTCATCATGCGCGCCATGAGCTGGCGCAGCAGGCGTCCCTGCCCGGCGGGCAGGCGCAGCGCGCGCGGCCGTTCCGGCGTATCGAAGTTGTGCAGATAGCACAAGTCGGGCGGCGTCGCCCGCTCCGCGCCCGCCGCCTGCATCGCCTGTTTGAGCAGCGAAGAGCGGCCGCTGCCGACCTCGCCCAGCACGAACAGGTTGTAGTCCGGCTGATCCATGCCGAGGCCGAAGCGCG
>CAYGIF010000021.1:0-21158 GCA_964349865.1 uncultured Gallionella sp.
AGCTAGTTTATTTATAGGACTCATTATTATTCCTAAACGCCGATTATTCATGTGCCCACGACCTTGGTTTTCTGCCGGTATAGTCATACAGGAACAGAATCACTTTCCAAATTTCGTCCTCGGTCAGGAAATCCTGCCAGACAGGCATGGAAGAAATCCATGGCGCTGCCTCTCCGGGCAGGCCGGGGCCACCGGTGGCAATACGCCAGAACAGGAAGGATTCCTGCAATTGCGCGATGGTGCCCACGTCCTGGAAGTTGAGCGGCGTGGGGTTCAATCCCGATGCGTAAGGCCCCTTGCCGTCCAGTTTGTCGCCGTGGCAATACTGGCAGTTCTTGATGTAAACATCCCCGCCCGCCTTGACCAATTCCTTAAACTTGGCCGGATCTTCCTTCTCGAATTTGCGATAGGGGTTTTCCAGTGTCGTGAGGTTAAAGCTCTTGCCATACGCCTTGAATTTGTTGGGCGGTGCGGGGTGGATGGTGCGCAGTTCCACCGGCGCCTCGAAACTGGGCAACATGGTCGAGTAAGTATAATAGCCGGCCAGCAGCGGAACGATGACAAACACCACATTCCGTATCTTCTTCCTAGATGGATCCTCGACAAGCGCCTTGATGGGGCCGACCAATTCCTGCGCTCCCTCCTCGGTGAAGGTGAACACCATAACCACCCCGGACACAACGAAGACCATGTACATGGTGAGCAGGCTCTTGGGAATCAGCTGACCCAGCAACACGTCGAAAAGCAGGATGAAGCTGAAATACACCCCAAGCACGACAAGGACGAGCTGCAACAAACGGGGAATGCGTCTTTTCTGTGCCATGATTATTTCAATCCTGCCAAGTAATTCACCAGCATCTCGAGCTCCTTCGCTTTCATTTGCTCACCATATGTCGCGGGCATCATGCCCGCCGCAAATCCCTTGGCTACAACCGCATCGGGATCAATTATCGCCTGGCGCAAATATTCCTTATTTTTCGTGCCAATCTTGGTCAGGCTCGGCCCCAGCGCACCAGTCTGCCCGGCAACGACGTGACATGCGCCGCAGGTATATTTGGCGATGACCTCTTCTGCCGTTTTCAGCGGTGCTTCCTCTGCCTTGGGGGCCTCTGCGCCTGCGGCAGGCATCACCGGAATTTCGACTGTCACCTCAGCACCGCCGGAATCCTGAAGGTAAGCGATGACAGCCGCGAGTTCAGCCTCGTTCAACCCGATACCGCCGCCAGTAACATCGGGCATCGGGCTCTCGGTATCGTTGGTGCCAGCCTTGCCGAATCCGGCAACCACGAAGGCCGAAGGTTTCACCAAAGACTCACGAATGTACTCTTCAACTGTTTTTGCCCCACCTTTGTATTTGGGGTTTTTCATGTTTTCTGCTGCTGCCGTCCCAATCTTGTCCAGCATCGGCGCCCGGCCCATTGCATTGTGGCACAACGTGCAAGTTCCCTTGCCGTTATAAATCTTTCCGCCCAGTGCGATGAACTGATCCATGGTCATCGCGCCAAGATCCAGCTTGGCCTCCACGGGAGGCGGCTCGGGCTTGATCTGCGGGATACCGAAATTGGAGAAGCCCCAGAATGCGCCCACCATCAACAGACTGAAGATGGAAACCTTAAGAAAGTTGGTCATGCTTGTTCCTTCCAATAACCCTTGGCAACCACATGCCGGCCGCTAATCGTGCTCAGCCAGAAGACAAAGATCACCATGGCCATGAATATAATCGTCCCGATCGATACGATGTTGGCCGCATAACCCAGACCCGGCGTATATGCATCGGGGGAACCGTCGCGGAAAATGTTGGAGATATGCCAATGCTGGCGGATACCGGAGCGCACGTAGCCCATCAGGCCCATCAGCCACGTGAATGACACGGCCAGCAGGAACAGCGCGTATTGCGACCGGTTGGACATCCGCCCCCAGTGCATCGGCGCAACTTCCTTGGCTCCCTTGTACATGAACGCGTCGATGACTACGCTGATGATGATGATGACCAGGGTGGTCAAGACCTGCGGTATGGAGGCCGCTACCTTGTATACGGTGTTGGTGAAATAGCCGTAATAAATACCCAATATCATAATATTAATAGCGCCAGCGACAAACAAGGCGATCTGCGCCGCATTGCCCGCTTTCACCCATGATACGGTAGCAACTTTGTTGGCGCGCCGGTAATACATGAAACTCAGGAAGGTTCCCAAAAGCAGAAAATTCACCGCCGTGTTCTTTGCCGGCATGATGCCAAGCACGCCCAGATACTGGTGGTAGGGTCCACCGAGGCTCTTGAGCTCCGAGTTGGTGAGCACCAGGGTATGCGGCGTAAACCACACCAGGAAAGCAGCCACCAGCACAATGGCGATGTATTTGATCCTCGGGTTGTAGCGGTAGGCACCCTCGCTGCGCCCCATGCCGCACCACAGATAGTAGTTGGCCGACAGGAACAGCGCGCCGATCAGCACCGCCTGGATGATAAACAGCCAGGCGAACACGCCGCCCATCAGGGTGATACCCATCTGCTGGCTATACAGATATATTTCAGCGGTCAGGTAATAGCCGGCGAAAGGCAACGGCAACAGCGCCGCGATGGCGATAAAATTAGCGTTAAAACCAACCCAGTCATAATGGGCACGCTCTTCCTTGTTCCTGGCGCTGAGGAACTTGAAGGCCGCATAAGCGCCGACAATCGAACCGCCATAGGCCACATTGGCGACCACCCGGTGTATGTTGATCGGGTTCCACAGGAAATTGTGTATCGCTTCCCATGTATTGCCGTTGAATACACCCGCCGGATCCAGCCCCGCCGGACTCATCATGAAGGTCGTCCATGCGTTTGCGAGGAACATCAGCAGGCAGCCGACCGCATTGAGCAACAACCCGAATGTCAGGTGCACCCATTTCTTGTTTCCGCCCTGCAGCCAGTGCCAGCCATAGTAATAGATATACAGGACCGCGCTCTCGGCGAAGAATAACAGGGCATACGCCCACATGCTGTCCTTGAAGATCAGGGACATATACTGGAACAGATGCGGATAGAAGATGATCAGTGCAAAAGCCAGCAGCCCGCCCAGCAGCGCCGTGAGCGAGTACGCGGTGATGCTGACCTTGATAAACTCATAAGCCATGTTGTCATAGCGCACATCCCGCGTCGCCATGCCGATGGCCTCGATGATGAACACGAACATCGGCACCGCCACGACAAACGCGCCGAACCAAAGGTGCAACTGGGCTATAAGCCACACCGCCACCCGGGAATTGACACCCTTGATGGTTGGGTAATCCGCTTCGGTCAGTTTCGGCGCAGGCGGGTAAGTTATTGCTTTGGTTTCCGGAGCAACCGCTTCTTTAGCTACTGCGGGAGTTGCTGCCGGAGCCGCTGCGGGCGATGCCGGAGCCGCCGCTGCAGACACTGCCGCCTCGGATGCGCTTGCGGCAGGCATGAAAGCGGGCAAGGTAAACATGGCAAAAACTGCCAGTAAAAATGCTCCGCCGATTATTCTTATATTCCGTTTTAGCAAGATCTACTCCTGTTTATGAGCGCATGCGCGCACCCTAAGGCCTACATACCCCTAAGCGACGGTAAAAAACCTATTGGTGATATGCCAGCGACAACCCCTGGAGCTTCATCATGGAGAAATCCAGGGCAAGAAATACGAGACCAAAAACAACAAACGCACCTACGAACGGCAAAAGATAAGCTTTCATGTCGTTACGCCCTCAAGAACCATACAAAAAAAACGATCACGGCAACCAGAACCACCGTAAAAAAGGCCGGGCCCGCCCAAGGGTACTTCGTTGTTCCGCATTCTTCTGTATCGCATTCATTAGCGCTCATGTCCAGCCCTCCCCAACGGTTTATCTGCTTGCTGCGAATTCACAACCCCCGCTAAAGTGGGGCAATCCCCCTTGCGAGTCTACCCCTGCCAACTACAAGATGAAGTAATACATGATCAGGCAAACGAATACAACATTCACCAGCATCCCGGAAAAAATGACGCTGTCAGCAAGATACTTTTTATGCTTATCTTTCATTCAGACTGCGCGCTTTATTTTGCCTTGCAGTTACACATCTTCCGGATGTAGGCCAGCAGGTCATTCACTTCCGCCGCCGACAAGGTCGCGCCCCAAGGCGGCATCAACGGCGATTTGCTGATGGATGGGCCACCGTCCTTGATGACCGTCCTGATATCCTCATCACTGCGCTTCTCCATATCTGCGGCATTGGTGAAATTGCGCGGGTCGGTGGCGAAGTCCTTTCCGACGTTGATACCCTTGCCGTCACCCTTAACCCCGTGGCATTGGGCGCAATAAAAATCAAACACCTGCTTTGTGTCTGCCGCCTGCGCTGAACCCATGGCACTCAGGGTCAAGCCCAGCGCCATGGCAGTTGCTATTACAAATTTTGACATGAGTCTATCCCTCCGTTCGTTCGCATTACTCGAAAGTAGCCACAAACGCCGCTACGTTCTCCAGATCTTTCGGACCAAGCACACTACCAAAGTCCGGCATATCCCGAACCGGCTTGAATACCTTGATGTTCGCCAGATAGGCGTAAACCCAATCAGGGTTCAACCTCTTGCCGGCGCCAACCAGACTGGGGCCGCTCTTCCCGCCGAGCACATCACCCTTTGAAGGATACTCGTGGCATCCGCCACAAGGCATGTCCTTGGTGAAGATTTTCCGCCCCTTTACGGACACCTCAGCCTTAATGACGCCCGCCTTGACTTCCGGCGATTTCAGTCCCATCAGGAAATCCGTAACCGCAGCCGCATCTCCAGCCGACATCTTGGGATGATCCATCGGGTTCTTGTCGGTAAGCGAGTTATATTTCAAAGGACGGATCGCTTTGGGAGCCTGCAACCACGCCACAAGCCAATCCTTATTGAACTTGCTGCCGGCATACCACAGCTCAGGCCCCTTCTTCGCCAGCTGGTCTGCTATCGTCTTTTCCTTTGCGGGACCATCGGTGTAATGGCAACTGGAACAGCTCTTCTTGAAGATTGCATCCCCCCCAGCCGCGTAGCTGGGTGCTGTCGTTATAACCAGCAAAGCCGCTCCAAGGGAAACGGTGACTGCTAGTAGTCTCATGTCGCACTCCTTTCTATTTCTGTGGATTCAAAAAAACAAACTGATGCATATCATTGTTTTATTTTTTATTATTTTATTGGGGTACCCAGACCAACGATTCAACCTGTGCAGCGCGACTCCCACATACCGTTACAATGGCTTCCGGCTCACAGATACACTATTTATATTTTTTATAACTCCGCAATCCCTTTTGGCCAAACACAACTCCATTTGGCTAAACCATTGCAATATAGCATATCACCTCCCCTCATTTTTGATCTACGTCAAATAGCCCGAACGTTCCACAAATTCGCGTGATGCAATGCAGTCATGCAGTCTGCTCGCGCCCTGGCGCGTGATGAATTGACTGATCGCAAAGGATTTTGAGAGCCGGGATGTAAAGCCGCACACCCCCTGCGAACCTGCTTGTTTGATGAGCGAAATACTGGTTGCAACCAAAAGATTAGCGACACTGAAACAGCGTTTTGTGTGAGGAGCGGTGCAGCGATTCAGCAGCACCCACTGCTTCCATGAGCAACTTCCTGACCGAACGGCAGCCCGCCGCCGCAACCCCCGAACAAGCCATAGTGGCTGCTGAAGTCACCGATAAACTCGAAATGCTCGCGGAAACGCGTTTCATGCAGCATCCGCCAAGTATTGCCGCAAACCGGAAAGATACGCCCCGTCTCAATATCATGATGTTTGTCGAGCGCAAAGCGGTGCGGGTGATCCATTACGGTGCCGCGATAGATTACCGCCTGCCCGTAGTCCTCACAGGCGGATTCCAGATCTTTCAGCTTAAACAGGCGGTAGGTCGCGGAATAGAAGCGGATATTGCCAGCGCGAAGCGCGAGCTTGGGGTCGGTAATGTCCAACGGCCGGTCAGCGACCAGGCGCGGGTCGGCGAAGTCCTGCCGATGGGCGATCCGTAGAAAGTCGTTCCAATAAAGTGCGCCGCCCAGGCATTCACCGTACATGACGGGATCATTGCGAACATGATCCGGTACGCGCCGGTCTGCATACACGTCGGAAAAATAAAATTCGCCGCCCGGTTTGAGCAGGCGATGCGCCTCGCGCAGCACGGCATCCTTGTCCGGAGACAGATTGACCACGCAGTTCGACACGATGACATCGAAACTGTTTGGCTCCAGCCCGAGCTCATCAAGGCGTTCGATGTAGCCTTGCTTAAACGTTACATTGTCAAAACCGAACACTTCGCTGTGGTAGGCGCGATGCCGTTCGGCAACCGCCAACTGCTCCTCGGTCATATCCACACCAACCACATGGCCGCGTTCGCCCACCAGTTGCGCCAGCGCATAGACATCCCGCCCGGAACCGCTGCCCAAATCCAGCACACGACAACCCTCAAGCAATGGCGGGCAAACCAGTCCGCAGCCGTAATAGCGGGAAGCGACCTCGGGATGGATACGCGCCAACAGCGGTTTAATCCAATCGGGAGCCCGCGTGACATCGCAACAAGCCGACGTTTTCAGATCACCGGAATGTTGCAATTGGCGTCCGTAGTAATCTTTGACGAGTTCGTGCATGGCTGGGGTCCTTAATTTTGGCCGAACGTCAATATTTTACATTGAAAAATAACGGCAGGATTTTGCGGCAGGCTGGAACAATAAAATGCCTACAGCCAATTCAGCGGGATGCGCCTCAGATCATCCGGCTCGTCGATGTCGTGCAATAGCGCGCCCAACTCCAGCGACCAGCCTAATTGCTCAATTCTGCCGATAGTCTCGGAGGCCACCCTGCCCGTGCTCCAGGCTATATCCTCGAATAGCCGCGAATGAAATCGGGCAAGCCCTAGCAAGGCGTAACCGCCATCTGCCGCAGGATGAATGACGGCATTTTTATGTTTGAGCGCCGCCGCGGCTGCGCGCAGGAGTGGCGCGCTCATTTCGACACAATCTGTGCCGATCAGCAGCACTGATTCATCATGCGCAAGCCCGCGTTGCGCGGCGCGCGCGAGCCGCGCACCGAGATCTCCGCCGCCTTGGGCGCTGATCTCGACTCCTTGCGAAATGCCCACGCCAAGCCAGGCAGGCAAAGTGATATCAGGCGTTACACACAACTCGACCGGGCCGACCCTGGCATCAACCGCGACGGCCAGCGTTTGCTGCAACATTCGCTGCGCCAGTTTCGCCGCGCCGGCTTGCCCAAGCACCGGGATGAGGCGCGTCTTGGCAAAGCCGGGCAGGGGCGCCTTGGCAAAAATAATTATTCTGGTCATCGGTATGACTTGGCCAGTTCGCCGGCAGGCACGCCGCGCCAGTATAACCAGCGCAATCGCCACATCAGCCATATCGTTCTCCATACTCCATGCGCCTCCCAACGGCGTCCGGAAGTGATCACCCGATCCGTCAGGCAAATCGGCCTGGACAGTGTCAGTAGTCGCCTGGACAACTCGATGTCCTCCATCAACGGCTGATCCGGGAAGCCGCCCACTGACTCGAAGGCGCGGCGCGTCATAAATATGGCTTGATCGCCGGTAGCGATTCCGCTAAGGCGCGAGCGCGAATTCATCAGCCCGGCGACCACCCGCAGCATAAATGAACGGCCTGCGATGCATACATCAAAACGCCCCCATACATTTTCGTGAGCTCCGCCGCCGCTCCGAATGGCGGTTGCGATTGCCTGCTCCGCGGAGGATGGCAGCAGGGTGTCGGCATGCAAAAACAACAAAATATCGCCCTGGGCGACTGCCGCGCCGGCGTTCATTTGCCGCGCCCGACCGCGCTCGCTGCGAATTACCTGTGCGCCCGCGCGCAAGACTGCCTGCCGGGAGTCATCCTCGCTCCCTCCGTCCACCACAATCACTTCGCTGTCGCATAGTGATGCGAGATGCCCAAGCATATCTGGCAAGCCTTCTGCTTCATTGAGTACCGGGATAATGATTGAGAGCCGCATGTCCGTTAACCAGGGAAAATGGCTACGTCACTTTTGTATCGCCCGGACAACCCGTTTGGCGATCAACGGAAACATGCCAAGCAAAGCGAAGGACAGCAGCACCCCCGGCGAAATAATGCCGGACAGGCTATCGATGCGCGCCAATTGCGTGCCCGCGTTCACATACACCAGGGTTCCGGCCAGCATGCCCAACTGGCTGACCCAGTAGAAGGTGCGTGTATGGATTTGAGTCAGGCCCATCAGCAGGTTAATCAGGAAAAACGGAAAGACCGGCACGAGGCGCAGCATGAAAAGATAAAGCGCGCCATCCTTCGCCATACCCTCATTGATCCCCTTTAACTTGTCGCCGAAACGATGCTGGACAAAGTCGCGCAGCAAGTAGCGCGAGGTCAGGAATGCAAGCGTCGCGCCAATCGTTGATGCGAAAGACACCAACAGCGTGCCCTGCCAAAGACCGAATAATGCGCCCATCGCCAGCGCCATGATCGTCGCGCCCGGCAAGGACAGCGCCACGACGATAACATACAGCGCAAAGGCAACAAGCGTGACCCGCCAGGGAGACTGTTCCAGCATGGCCGCGAATTCCGCCCGGCTTTCCTTGAGCGCGTCCAGCGTCAGGTATTGATCGAGGCCCATGCCAAAAAAAATGGCGATGGCCGCGACAACCAGCAACGCAAGAATGGCTTTTTTCACGCCATCCGCTCAGCTGTGCAGCGCGCCGCCGCAACTGCTGCCCTGTCCCGCAGTACAGCCATAGCAGTGATCGGCGACACGGATAAGGTTGCCCTGCAAATCGGTTTGCAGCAGGCCGCGCAGATGCGGACGGCCTTCACCCGGCAGCGCCAGCCCGAGCTGCTGGTTGAAATCGCAGTCATACAGATAGCCCCGCCAATCCACGCTGACCAGATTGCGGCACATCACGCCGGCGGCATTGGCGGCGGAAAAATTTTCCTTCAGCAAGAGCATGTAATCGTTGAATTGCCCCTTGGAAATCAGCGTGCTGCCAAAACGCTGGATGGGCATATTGGTAATCACGAACAGCTGATTGAAGACGATGCCGAAACGTTCGAACAATTCGCGCTTGTAATCCGCCTGCAATGCAACCTGATCGGGAGGCAGCGAGGGGCCTTGCGGGTTGTAGGCCAGATTCAAGGTGAGGCCGCTGTCTTCGCGCCCATAACCCAGCGCGTTGAGTTGCAATAGCGCCGCGATGCTTTTATCAAACACGCCTTTTCCGCGTTGCCTGTCAACATTCTGCGACAAATAACACGGTAGCGACGCCACCACTTCCACCTTATGGCTGGCCAGAAATTCGGCGAGGCCATCCTGTCCCTGCTCAAACAGGATTGTCAGGTTGCAGCGGTCAATTACACGCACACCCAAGGCTGTTGCCTTGCCTACCAGATCGCGAAACTTGTGATGCAATTCCGGCGCGCCGCCGGTCAGGTCGAGCGTCCCAATCTGGCGTACCGCCAGCACTTGAAGGATAAGTTTCAGAGTCTCATCATCCATCGCTTCCTTGCGGTTGGGGCCGGCGTTGACGTGGCAATGCAGACAGGACTGATTGCATCGGTAGCCCAGATTGACCTGGAGCGTGTCGAGTTTACCGCGATGCAGTGCCGGGAATCCGGTGGCTTGTAACAGGGGTAAAGCGGCGCGCATCATGTTCCTCAATGTTGTGGGGTTACCCTCTTAAATTCGAAGCATGATTGTTAACCATAAACATTAGGCTGGGCTGCCATTTTCAGGTTCAAAGCAACTTGCCGATTTCATGCTTCAACAATTCTTCAGTAACGACCCCCGCGTGGAAATAGCTTATCTTGCCATTTTTATCTATGAAGAAGGTGGTGGGCATGCCATATAGTCCATAGGCATCCTTGATCTTCCCTGTTTTATCCAGGCCGGCGGGGATGGTCAGACCCGTTTTTTTCAAGAATTCTTTCGCCTTTTTTTCCGTGTCATCGACGGCAATGGCCAAGAACGCCACCGTTTGTGGCGCATAGGCATGGGAGACTTTTTCAATAACAGGGGTTTCTTCGCCACAGGAAACGCACCAGGAGGCGAAGAAATTGATCACGACGACTTTTCCTTTTTGGGCGCTTAACTGAAAATCGCCGCCGTCAAAGAGCGTTATATTGAAATCGGGCGCCGCTTCCATTGTGGCTTTGGGGGCGGTTGTATTGTCGCCACAACCCTGGATGAGCAATAAACCGCTTATCAGAAGCGCAAGCAGGAAGCTGCGGGATTCAGGTTTCAGCATTGTCCCGCTTCCGGAATGCGTGTCTTGAGCTGGTAAAGGGTCATTTGTGGCATTTGCGGTTCCTACGGCTTATGGCTGCTATGGCCGGAATGGTTCATGTGCTGGTGATCTTCCATATTTTCCGTTTGGCCGGAACGGACTGTTGCCATAAATGTGATTTTTTTTCCATCTTGAAAGATCAATGTCATGGGAACCTGGTCGCCGATACGGAGCGGTTTTTTCGCATCCGTCAGCATGAGATGCAACCCTCCCGGCTTCAACACTACCGGGGCACGAGGAGGGATGGTCAATTCCTTCAGGTGTTCCATGTGAGCCATATTTCCATGCATCACGCTCCGGTGAATTCCGGCCTGGTCGAAAACCGGACTGGAAATGCTGGTGAGTATTCGCGGCTTCCCGCCGTTGTTTTTTATCTCCAAATAGGCAGCCATGACCTTGACGTTAGGCGGCGCGGCCATCACCCAGGGATTCCGGATCTGGATATCCATATCACCGGCAGATGCGCTCAGGGCAGCAAGCCCAAGCATCAGTGCAATTAATTTTTTCAGAAAAACACCCATCGCTTTTCGATCCTTTCGTTATAGAACATGCGGATTTTTAGAAATACCTCGGCAATCTCCTGTGGGACATGAGGCGGTGGAAACCGCCCATAAAGCCTTCCCTGGGGGTCGACAAGAAAGACCGTCGAATTATGGGTTACCGTATAGGCATCTCCGGGTTTATCAGGCTCCTTGGGGTGAATGGTGTACAACGCGCTCATTTGCCGGGAAAATGCATCCAGTTGAGCGGGTTCTCCGGTAACACCCGTGAATTTATTATTGAAATGGGAAACATACTCTTTCAGCAACTCTGGCGTATCCCGCTTGGGATCGACGGAAATAAAAACGCCCTGAATCTCTTGGAAAACGGCCGGATTTTTCTCGAGGAGCTTGAACGCCTGCCCCAATATCCCCATGGTGAGGGGGCAGACATCGGGGCATTGCGTATAGCCAAAGAAAATAAAGCTCCATTTCCCCTTCAGGTCATTCAAGCCAAGTGTTTTTCCGTTGGCGCCCATCAATTTGAACTCCGTCAAATCCTTCGCTTGCCAGAAGAGATAATCCTCAATCTCCTCGGGTGGTTTGACGACGGTATCATTGCCCAGCCGCCAACCAATAAGGGCAGTGACGGCCACGGCGATAGCCAGTAAAAGTGCGATGCTCTTTTTGGCAAGAGCGCCACGTTGGTTTTTCATCGGTTCTCCTTTTAGCATAAGGCGGCTAATCGCCGTGTATTGAAACGCCGCCGAGAGACTGTTTTTTCCTTTGGCCGGCATGATTACAACACAAAGCCGAGAACAAACGCCTTATAGTGCCTCATCAGGCCGGTAATGTTCATCACGGCAAGGATAAGCAGAATTATGCCGCAAATATTTTTTATTGAATTGGCATTGCGCAAGACAATTTCCCGCCTTCCTGCAAGCAGGATGAGGGCAACGGATGTCACGCAGAGGGCTATGCTGATACCGAGTCCGTAAAAGAATGCCAGATACCACCCTTCAACTGCGGTACTCCGCTGTGACGCCAAACCCATGATGTCGGAGAGCATCGGAGTTATGCAGGGGGAATATATGATGGCGAAAGTGGCTCCGATAAGCAGGGATAGAGCACTTAATAGCAGAGGACGGTGTATTTTGCCAAGGAGCGGTAAGCGATTAACCAGCAGAATATGCAGGCCGGCAAGCAGTATGATAACGCCTGAAACCACTCTCAAAACGCCGATGTTATGGATCAGGGGTCGGCTGACGTTCAATCCGGATGCGATCAGCAGGGAATAAAAAACCGTGAAACCAATTCCATAGGCGATGCAGGGGATAACGATCCACCGGAGAATTTTCGGGTCGGCATTATTGCCAAGCGTTGCCAGATAAATACCGACAATAAAAGCGATAAAGAAAGGGCTGATTTGCAGAATGCATATCTGCCAGATCGAGAAAAAGGAGGAAAAACCTCCCCACAACGCAGCGCCGCCTCCCATTAAATGATCTCCTCAACCCATTGCTGGAACTCATCCGGTTTCTTCGCTATGTTTCCATAGAAAGCACGCTTCACGATTCCGTTCTTGTCGATAAAAAAGGTGGTTGGCGGGGCGCTGACGCCATAGTCTTTGGCCATTCGATCACCTTTGTCGTATCCGGCCGGGAATGGCGCATCCCACTTCTTAACATATTTTTCAAACTTCGATCTGGAGTCCTGGATGCCGACCATCAGAAATACTATTTGATCGTTTTTATGTTTCAGGTGGGCCTGCTTCATGAGTGGCATGGATTCGTTGGAGCAAGGGCACCACGAAGACATAAAGGTGATGACGAGTCCCTTTCCGGCATAATTTTCCAGACGGCTTTGTTTCCCGTCGAGCAGCTCAAGGGTGAAAGGCGGGGCTTTTTCGCCGACCTGAAGCAATGGCCTGCTCTCTTCGCTGCACCCGGACATGAATGCCGCGAGAAAAAAAATAGCGCATAAATTCTTAAAGCAGCTTATCGAGTTCATGTTGCAACAGCTCCTCTGTAACGCTGCCTGAGTGGGAGTAGTTGATAACCCCTTGCTTGTCTATAAAGTAGGTGGTGGGTATGCCATATATGCCAAAGGATTTTTGAATTGCCGCTGTTTTATCGAGGCCGACCGGGAAGGTGACGCCATACCTTGCTATGAATTCTTTCATCTTTTTTTCTGTGTCGTCGACAGCGATTCCTAAAAATATCACCCCTTTAGGTTTATATTCATGAGCAATTTTTTCAAGTGCAGGCATTTCTTCCCTGCATGGCAAACACCAGGAAGCAAAGAAATTAATCAGTATCGGCTTTCCTTTATAGTCGTTGAGATTGAACTTTTTGCCATCCATCAATTCGAGCGTAAAATCTGGTGCCAGCTCCTTTTTTTCTTGGGGCGCTTTGGAAACAGCTTCATTTTGCTTGCCTCCCTGCGTAATCAAAAAGCCGGCGGCGGCCAAAGCCAGCACCAAACCGGCGATGGCGAAAATAATCAGCAGTTTGTAGGATTTAATGTTCAACATTATCTCCTTCAGTCAAGGAAGGTACGGGAAGGCTCCACTGGAATGTTTTAATTCCAAAGCCGGGCAGCCGCAATTTAATTTCTATTTCTGTTGCATCTTCGATGTCTGTATCGGTAAAAATGAGATTCCCCTGATTATGGTGTTGCTGTCCATCCCGGTAGAGAACTTCCCATTTGATTGCATTTTTCGAATGTCCCTTGTTGTCATGAAGCGTCGCCAATTCAGCGAAATTCCATGGCGGGAGCACCCCTCGATGGGTGTTTATATAAACGACAAAAAAAGCGGTTTGTCGATCCGAAGGGGCATTACGCACTCCCAGGTAAGGCAGCAGCCCGTAATGCTCGCGAGGGATATAGATAATATCCAGAAACAGGTCACCTTCCCCGAAATCCATTCTCCATAAATACCGCTTCAAGAACTTCATGGTTTTCTCGGGAAGAACAGTGGGCACGTTGCTCAGAAAATTACTCTGAAGGTACCGGGCAATCGTCTCCGCATAACGATCCGCAATCCCAGCGCGGTCAGGCGCCTTCATACGAGTTACCACCGCTTCCCATTCTGCGGCGGTTCTGGGTTTCTTTTCGATCACGTCCTTGCCGTGGCATTTCCTGGTACAGGTATCCTGGTAGAGGCTCTTGATTTCATTGGGCGATAGTTTTTCGACCATGCCGTACTTATATAAAGAGAGCCTCCCTGCTTTGTGAATATCATTTACCACGTCTGCGGGAGCTTGGTCAGTGAGGTACATAAATGCGGCAAACAGTATTGTTCCACACAGCAACAAAAATACGGCAAGGCTAACAAATATAGGCTTCACTGGCACTCTCATGTTTCATTTTTCATGTCAGCCAAAGAATGAAGGCATTCCCTCTAAAGCAAGTATGGGCTTAATTATTGATAATTTTACTACACTACTTCCGGTTTTCAGCCCTGATATTTGGCGGTGTAATCTTGCAAAATCCCTGCGCTGCAACATCCAGCGCCGAATTAAACTTGGTGGAGAGATTCTGGAACGCTATCAGCGCGGTGAGCTCAATGATGGCTTCGTCGTTGAAATGGTTTTTCAGGCGCGCCATCAGCTTGGCATCCACCTCGTTCCTGGTGACGGCTGCAGCGTAGGCCAAGGCAGCCTTGATGCGCTCATCGAACAGCGGCGATGCTTCAAATTCGTGCAAATCCGCCAAATGCGCCTCTGTCAGGCCGCGCTTGAGCCCGGTGGCCGAGTTGATGTCGATGCAAAACGCGCACCAGTTGAGCTGCGATACCAGCACCGTTACGAGCGTGCGCAACACAGGTTCGATGGGCGAGGACTTGCGGTCCAGCGCGCCATAAAGCAATGACAGCCCGGCGAAAACCTTGGGGGATCGCCCCCATAGCCGCGCCGGCTCCAGTTCACGGCCATAGCGCCGCCGCTGATTGGCGAGAAACAGGCGGACATACCAGGGGAATCGATGTCCGGGCGGTGTTTCGATATAGCTCATGGGATAACCTCCGCCTCTCAGGCAACCTGAGACTTGTTGAAAAAAAGCTTTTTAACGCCAATATAGATACCAAAAAACATCAGCAATACCCATACGATCAACCCGGCCCACAATAACACCCAATCTGTTGTATCGAAACTTCTCGTGTATTGATAAATTTTCCCGTGAATTCTCTGGGTGGGCGTAATGCGCGCTTCATCTCCATATTTGCCGATAAAATAATCAATGATCTGCTGCTTGGTCATTCCCTTATTGATCATTTCGCCAACCTGATTCTTCCATTCAAGGCCGCAGGTCATATTGCAGTCCTCGAGAACGAGCGGGCATTCGCAGGGGCAGGCGAGATCCTTTACAACTTCGTTAACGGTCAGCGCAAAGGCGCTGGGTGGGGTTGCGACATAGGCTATTGCCATGAACAAACAGAAAAATAAAAATGCCTTGCGAATGGGAAGCAGCATGTTCATGTCGCCCTGCTCCGCTTTTTTTTCCGGGAGCGAAAAAACCATGCAGCCACCGCCATAATACAAAAGGCGCCCGTTCCAAACAGGATGTAGATTATTGTCTTTATGTTTCTCTGGGTTTCATAAGGCGCAGTCCGGGTCGGCGGGGTTTGCATGGAAGTGTACTTGATGTCGACCGATGGCTTCGGATCGCTCTTTATATAATCGATCTTGAATGCGTATTCCTGGCCTTTGGAAACACCCTCGATCTTATAGGCGAAATGGTTAAACCCTTTGATAACATTGATCGTGCCGCTTTTCTCTGTCAGGGCGGCGCTAACCGGCGGAACTATGTTGAAAGCAGTGCTGCGCAAAGGCTGTTGAATATCGACTTCCAGGGTTTTTATAAGATGATTGGCTTTGATCAGGTAGGCCAATTCCTTATTTTCCTTTTTTACGTCCAGTTGTGGTGTGTGAAAACTGAGATAAAAATTCGGGTAGGGCAGCAGAAGGCTCACCTCATCATGCTCGCCTCTGTTGACAGTTTTATAAAGCTGGCAAAAATGCTGGCCCTCATGCGAGAGGCTGCAAGCATCGCTGATGACCGAACCTTTGGGTATGAGAAAGCTTGTCTTGATGGGGTAGTTTGAAACGTCCTCAAATTTGCCGTCATAAATTGCCAGCACACTGGGGTCGTCATATTCCGGCATGATGGCCACTTTCATGCGGCCTATAGACAAGCCTTTTGCGGGCGCGCCGGCCCCCGGCGTATTTCCGGCACCCCCATCACATCCGGAGTTGAAGATCGCGAGGAAAGAAACAATGGCAAAAATCTTGGTGCAACTTACCGTGTTCATGTGCTGATGACCTTATGGCATAAGTGCAAATTCTGTCGGGTTGCGGCAACGCGGGTGCCGCCTCAGGATGTGCCGGTGCTATTGATCTGCCAGACAAAATCTTCCGAGGCTAATAAGCCGCAAAGACTATGATGCGCATACAACACATTCGTTCATTTTGAATCGACAAGATGAAATAGGCTCTAAGTTCGTAAGCTGCTGCAAGCAATTGGTGAGTAGCCGCCGCTCCGATTTGGTAAATTGACGTTGGCGAAGTCGTTTCGCAAACCCTAAGGTGAAGAAACGATGCTTGGGCACAATATTAACGTGGGCAAGGAATTGTTGCCAGAATTATTGCGGGCTGTGTTGCGGGCTGTTAGCCACAAGAGCAATGTCGGCTTTTCCCCAGTTGCTACATCCGTCGCCGATACAACCGATAGTGCTCGCCCTTGTCTCCCTTGCGGCTGCCTTCCCAGATTTTTTCCCAGCGCGTTTCGTCGAGCAGCGGCCTGGATAGCCGGTCGCCCTGGATCAGGCGCAGGTCGCAGCGTTCATTGCGGTCGGCCCGCGTGACGAGGCCTCCAAAGTAGTGCAGCATGGCGCGCTGCCCGTCGCCGAGGTAGTCGCGCCCGATGCACCGGTAATGCTGCGGCATGGCCTGTTTCAGCGAGGCGACCATGCCGCGGTAGCTCTTGCCGCTGTCCAGCCACGGCAGCCACAGCGTCATCGCGAGAATCCAGGTCAGCGTGATGCCCGCCGCCCAGTTGGTCACGGCGCGGCGCATCGAGCGGCCGACGCGCCAGGCCAGTATCAGCCACAGCACGGTGGCGAGAATGGCGATGATGAAAGGCGCGGTCTGGAACTCCGGCTCGAAGCCCGGCTGGTAATCCTTCAGCCACAGCGTGATCTTGGCGTGGTTGTCGAGCAGCAGCCCGGCCCAGCCCCACCACATCGCGATGGCGACCAGCGCGAAAGTCATCAGGCCGAACCAGTCCAGCGCATTGGCGGCGCCGCGTTTCAGCGACGACAGCGAGGCGGTGGCGAGCAGCGCGATCGGCAGCAGCATCGGCAGCGCGAACACTTCCTTGATGTGCGGCACGAGGCTGAGCGTGACGAACATCACGCCGAAACTGACCAGCGGCAATTGCAAATCGTCGCGCTGCGTTAACCGCTTGCGCGATTGCCAGACCGTCCATGCCGCCAGCGGCAAGGCAGGCCATGCCAGCCACGGCAGGTTTTTCAGGTAGTAAAACGATTCACTGTTCGGCCCGCTTTTCGCGTAATCCAGCCAGTGGTCGATGTTGTGCGTCCACGCCCAGTCGGCGAACAGGCGCGGGGAATGCTGATACAGCAGCAGCGGCCATATGGCAAGCCACGGCAACGCGCTTAAGGCGGCGATGCCAAGGCTGGAAAAATAATTGCGCGTACGCCAGTTCCTGAACAGCGCGGGCAGCAGTATTGCGATGAAAACGAACATCGCCGGCGCGATGAAGCCCTTGGCCATGAAGCCGATGCCGATGCCGGTGCCAATCAGCACGCCGGCGCGAATCGCGCGTTCCTGGCTGTATGTGAAGCCGTACAGCAGCATCGCGCACCCTGCGAGCAGCGCGAGATCGGTGATCATCTGGTGCGCGCGCACCAGCATGCCGACGCAGCCGAGCAGAATGACCGCCGCCGCCCAACCGCGGTTTTCGCCGTACAGCTTGCGCCCGGCGAGGCCGGTGAACAACAGGGTCAACGCGATGTAGAAGCCGCTGGCGAGGCGCGCGCCGTCGTGCAGCGGCAGCAGCGGGGAAAACAGTTTGGCGAACAGCGCGGCGGTCCAGTAGAACAGCGGCGGCTTGTCCATATACGGTTCGCCCGCCAGAGCGGGAACCAGCCAGTCGCCGCTTTGCAGCATCGAGTAAATCAGCCCGAAGCTGGTCGCCTCGTCCGGTTTCCACGGGTCGTGTCCGACCAGCCCCGTACCCAGCCAGACCAGGCACAGCAGCCCGAGCAGCGCCGCCTTGCCGGAAGTGAGCGGGTGCGGGTCGGTGGGTTTTATGAAGTACATTATGCTTTCAGAAAAAAGTCATTCTCTGCTATTTGTGGTAAATGGAACGGCGCTGCACGCCTCAGTAGTAAAACCCGCTCCCCACTCCCTACTCCCTACTCCACGATCTTGATGCGCTGCCCCACCTGCGGTTCGCCGTCAGGATATTGCGCATTGATCAGGCGCAGATAACTCTCCGCCGACTTGCCGAGCGGCGAATTTTGCGCAAGCCCGGCGTAGGTGTCGTTCTGCCGCGCGGTGATGATGCGGATACCGAGCGGTTTGACCAGCTTGCGCTCGTCGGCGGTGAGCGCATGGAAGCTGCGCACAGTGTCGAAAATGGCGTTGCGGTGCGCGTTCAGCCCGCCGCGTGCCTTGGCCTGCGCCTGCAGAATGTAGGCGTATTTATTGTGGTAAATCACGCCGCCCATCGCGTTCGGCAGTTCGAAAGTCGCGGCGGACAGCCCGTCGAGATCGAGGCGCTGGACATTGGCGCTTGAGCCGGCAAGGCGGCGCGCATATTCGATTGGGGTGCCGCGCGGCTTCTGGTCCATTTTCATTTGCAGCCTGGCTTCACCCCCCGGGCTGACGGCGATCAGCGCATCCGGCAGGTTGTGTATCCGCCAGGTTTCCGGGAATTGCAGCGCAATGCCCAGTTCGCCATGGTAGAAGCGGCTGTTGCGCACCACGCCCTGGTCGGTGTTGTCATTGAACACCAGCCCGTCGATGGCGGCGAGGAATTCGCTGCGGCCTTCAAAGGGTGCGGCGGACGCCAGCTTGTCCGCTTCGCCGACCACCTGCTTCAGGCGCGTGTCGTTGTCAGGGTGCGTGTCGAACAGGCCGGAGTAGCGGCGCGGTTCGCGCCCTTCCTGCTTGGCCAGTTCGGCATCCTTCAGTTCCTGATTCTTCAGCACGCGCAGGACACTGATGATGGCCTGCGGGTCGTAATCGGCGCGCGCCAGGTATTGCGCGCCCAGACGGTCGGCCTCAAGTTCCTGCTCGCGCCCGTAGCCGGACAGCAGCGCGCCGCCGAGGATATTGGTCAAGTTCTGCCCGAGGTTGTTGCCGATTTCCGGCACGAAGATGGAGGCGATGGTCAGCCCGATATTGGCGGCCTGCGCGGCGCTTTGCTGGCGCACGCCGTGGCGCGCCGTGACATGGCCGATTTCATGCCCCACCACGGCGGCCAGTTGCGCCTCGCTGCCGAGATAGGCCATGATGCCGCGCGTGATGTAGACATAGCCGCCGGGCAGCGCAAAGGCATTGATTTCGGGCGTATCCAGCACGTAGAAATGATATTGCAGATTGGGGCGATGGCTGTTTTTTGCGAGCTTTTGCCCGATGCGGTCGACGTAATCCTGTAACACCTTCGATTCGTAAACCCGGTATTGCTTGCTGATCACCTGTTCGTTGTATTGTCGGCCGATGGCGATTTCCTGTTCTTCCGACATCATCACGAAATCGTTCTGTCCAGTCACCGGGTTCTGGGCGCAGCCGGCCAGCAGCGAAAGGGCAAGGCTGATAATTAAAATACGCATGTCGGCTCCTGTTCGATAATTGGTTATCGGGTGAGATTGTCGCCACAAATAAAAAAGGCAGCAAATGCTGCCTTTTGATTAAGCGGTTGCGTAAAGTTCCTACGCCGCTGCTTTGGTGCCGTATTTCTGGCGGAATTTGTCGATGCGGCCGGCGGTATCGACAATCTTTTGCGTGCCGGTATAGAACGGGTGGCATTCGGAGCAAACTTCGACCTTCAACTCCGGCTTGCCCATCACGGACTTGGTTTTGAAGCCGTTGCCGCAACTGCAAGTCACGGCGATTTCCTGGTAATTCGGGTGGATATCTGCTTTCATTTTCTTTCCTTGCGAGTAATTTGGTGCGGCGGGTGTACGCACTCCCATGAACACTCTCACGGGGGCGCGCATTATCCATAAAAATAGGAGGTTGCGCAAATTTTTAGCAAAAACGCCCGTTTAGCAGCAACGTTTGATGCCTGCCCACTTTTGCTGCTGCTGAAGCGCAAACCACTCCCGACGCGGCAGTGCGGGCGCATCCGGATGGGCGGCGGCATGCTGCGCCAGATAACGCTCGTAGCCGTCATCGCCGCTGAGCCGGCGGATGGCTTGCCAGAGACCGCGCAAAGCCCCTATCAGTCTCTTTGCCATGCTTCCTCCAGACGGGTCGGATAATGCGGCGCTTCGGACAGCGGCGGCACGCGCTTGCCTTGCAGGTGGCGCGCGCAGACGCGCAGCATGTCGAAGACGATCAGCCACAGCAGCGCGGCGAAGAACAGCGCCAGCGCGGCATCCAGTTGCAGGTTGAAGATCAGTTGCGGCGCGACGGCGGCCTTGTCCGGCGGCAATGCGCCCGCGGCGAGCTTGTCCGACAGGCTGTTGGCGGCGGCGAGGAAGCCGATGCGCGGGTCGTCGCTGGCAAGCTTCTGCCAGGTCGCGGTGCTGGTGATGACGACCAGCCAAGCCAACGGCAGCGCGGTTATCCACGCGTACCGGAGTTTGCCGGATTTCACCAGGATGCCGGTCGCCACACACAATGCAATGGCCGCGAGGATCTGGTTGGAGATGCCGAACAGCGGCCACAGGATGTTCACCCCGCCATTCGGGTCGATCACGCCGATATACAGAAAATAGCCCCAGGCCGAGACGACCACCGCGCTGCTGAACAGCACTGACGGGTACCACGAGGTGCGCCCCAGCGGCTGCCAGATATTGCCGAGCAGGTCTTGCAGCATGAAGCGTCCGACGCGCGTGCCGGCATCCAGCGTGGTCAGGATGAAGAGCGCCTCGAACATGATCGCGAAGTGGTACCACATGGCCAGCATGCCTTCACCGAACGCGCTGCCAAAGATGCTGGCCATGCCGACCGCCAGCGACGGCGCGCCGCCGGTGCGCGCGAACAAGGTGGTTTCGCCCATCTGTCTTGCCAGTTGATTCATCTGTTCGACGGTCACCGGGAAACCCCATGCGGAGATGGTCGCGACCGCTTCCGCCGCTGTCTTGCCGACCACTCCTGCGGGCGAGTTGATCGCGAAATACACGCCAGGGTCGAGCACCGTCGCGGCGATCA
>CAYGIF010000022.1:0-20986 GCA_964349865.1 uncultured Gallionella sp.
GTGCCGCCTGCTGTCGCGCGCCTATCTGGAGAACCAGCATCGCGGCCGCGCCGAGTTGCGCCGCGAATGGCTCCACGAGGGCACGGTCGGGCTGATCGCGTTGTCCGGCGCGCACCTCGGCGATGTCGGCAGCGCGCTGCTGTCCGGCAATGCGAAACAGGCCGAGCAGTTCGCGCAGGAATGGGCTGGGCTGTTCAACAACCGCTATTACCTCGAAGTGCAGCGCGCCGGATTTGCCGATGAAGAGCATCACCTCCAGGCCGCGGCGCAACTGGCCGCGAAGCTCGGCCTGCCGGTAGTCGCCACCCATCCGGTGCAGTTCCTCGCAGCCGATGACTTCAAGGCGCACGAGGTGCGCGTGTGCATCGCCGAAGGTTATGTGCTGAACGACAAACGCCGCGCCAGGCAATTCACCGCGCAGCAGTATTTCAAGACGCAGGCCGATATGGCGGAGCTGTTCGCCGACCTGCCGGAAGCGTTGCAGAACAGCGTGGAGATCGCGCGCCGCTGCAATCTTTCCCTGGTGTTGGGCAAGCCGTGCCTGCCGGATTTCCCCACCCCGGATGGGCAAGGGCTGGACGGTTATCTGCGCGGGCAGGCGGCGTCCGGTTTGCAACAACGCATGGCGTTGCTTTATCCCGATGAAACAGAACGCGCCGCGAAGCTGCCGGAGTACCAGGAACGCCTTGTCTTTGAGGCTGACACCATCATCAAGATGGGCTTCCCCGGCTACTTTCTGATTGTGGCGGATTTTATCCGCTGGGCAAAAGCCAACGGCGTGCCGGTCGGCCCAGGGCGCGGTTCCGGCGCGGGTTCGCTGGTGGCGTACAGCCTCGGCATCACCGATCTCGACCCGTTGCGCTACGGGCTGCTGTTCGAGCGCTTCCTCAACCCCGAGCGCGTGTCGATGCCCGACTTCGACGTGGATTTCTGCCAGGACGGGCGCGAGCGCGTCATCGAGTATGTGAAAAACAAATACGGCGCACAGTGCGTGTCGCAGATCGCCACTTTCGGCACGATGGCTTCCAAGGCGGTAATCCGCGATGTCGGGCGGGTGATGGATTTTCCGTACGGGCTGTGCGACAGCCTGTCCAAGGCGATTCCGCTGGAAGGCGTGAAACCGGTATCGCTGAAAAAGGCGCGCGAGATGGAGCCGGAAATCAACGCCATCGCCGAGCGCGAAGAGGGCGTGCCGGAGTTGCTGGAACTGGCCGGACGGCTCGAAGACTTGACGCGCAACGTCGGGATGCACGCCGGCGGCGTGCTGATCGCACCCGGCCAGCTCACCGATTTCTGCCCGCTGTATTGCGCCGACAGCAGTACCAGCGTGGTCAGCCAGTTCGACAAGGACGATGTCGAGGCCATCGGCTTGGTCAAGTTCGATTTTCTGGGCTTGCGCACCTTGACCATTCTGGATTGGGCGATGAAACATGTGGCAAGGTTGAATGGAGGAGCTGCGCCATTCAATCTGGAAACCATGCCGCTGGACGACCGCCCCACTTACGATCTGTTGAAAGCGTGCAATACCACCGCCGTGTTCCAGCTGGAATCGCGCGGCATGAAGGATTTGATCAAGCGGTTGCAACCCGACACCTTTGAAGACGTCGTCGCGCTGGTCGCGTTGTTCCGCCCCGGCCCGCTGGAATCGGGCATGGTGGAAGACTTCATCAACCGCAAGCACGGCCGCGCCAAGGCGGATTATTTCCACCCCGAACTGGAAGTCTCGCTCAAGCCGACTTACGGCGTGATCGTGTACCAGGAACAGGTGATGCAAATCGCGCAGATCATCGGCGGCTACACGCTGGGCGGTGCGGATATGCTGCGCCGTGCGATGGGCAAGAAAAATGCCGACGAGATGGCGCGGCAGCGCGATATTTTTGTCAGCGGCGCGGTGGCGCGCGATATCGACAGGAATCTCGCCACGCAGTTGTTCGATTTGATGGAAAAATTTGCCGGTTACGGCTTCAACAAATCGCACTCGGCAGCGTATGCGCTGATCGCCTACCAGACCGCTTATCTCAAGGCGCACCATCCGGCTGCTTTCATGGCGGCGACCCTGTCGGGCGACCTGGACAACACCGACAAGGTGCGCACCTTTTATGCGGATACGCTACAGCAAGGCTTGCATGTGCTGTTGCCGGACGTGAACAGCTCGGGCTACATGTTTTCCCCGGTGGACGAAAAGACCATCGCTTACGGCTTGGGCGCGATCAAGGGCACCGGCGAAGCGGCCATCGGCAACATCGTCAAGGCGCGTGAAAGCGGCGCGTTCAAGGATATGTTCGATTTCTGCCGCCGCGTGGACAAGCGTGTCGTCAACCGGCGCACCGTCGAGGCGCTGATCCGCGCCGGGGCGTTCGACGGCATCAATCCTTCGGCAGGCCCAGGACAGGCTCATCGCGCCTGCCTGATGGCGACGCTGGATGCCGCGCTGGCGAGCGCCGACCAACAGGCGCGTTTTGCCAACCAGAACAGCCTGTTCGGCAACGACGAAGCAGATGTTGCGCTGACTGAAAAATATGCCGACGTGCCGCGCTGGCGTTTGCGCGAACAGCTTGCACACGAGAAGACCAGCCTCGGCTTCTACCTCGGCGGCCATCCCTATCAGGAATACGCAGCGGAACTGGCCAATTTCATCAAGGTGAGGCTGGGCGACCTCACGCCGCAATTCGTTGGCGCATCGAACGGCTCCACGCCGAACCCGCGGCGCGGCGTGCCGGTCGTGCTGGCGGGCATCGTGGCCGGACTGCGCATCCAGCAGACGCGGCGCGGACGCATGGCGATCGTTACGCTGGACGACGGCAGCGCGCAAATCGAAATGACAGTGTTCAACGAGGAATACGAGCGCAGCAAACCGTGGATACGCGAGGACGAATTGCTGGTGGTGCGCGGCAAGGTCAGCCTGGACGAGTATTCCGGCAACGTGCGCGTGAGCGGCGAAGAGCTGTTCGACTTCGCTTCGGCGCGCTCCTGCTTCGCGCAGCAGCTGGCGTTGCGCTGCAACGGCAAGGTCGGCGTCGCGCAACTCAAAAAACTGTTCGCCCCGTATCGCGACGGCAAATGTCCGGTGCAGATTCACTACCGCAACGAAGATGCCACGTGCCAATTGCGCCTCGGCGAGGCATGGCAGGTGACGCTGCACGACGACCTGCTGGACGGTTTGCGCGAGCTGCTGCAGGCGGAAAACGTGAAGGTGGTGTACGCCTGAAATTTATGCGCTCAAACCGTCCTGCGATATTTGCCGTTTTGAATTGGGGATGGAATTAGCGCGGCAGCAGAAAGATTTAGCGTTTCTCTGGCGGCCTGCACAGCAATGCGGCGAGCTGTTTTTTGGGTTTGTCCGGGCAGAACAAGGGTTGCTCTTCAGCTTTTGTGGCGTTCGGGGAAGGCTCGTAAGGCTTCAGGAACCAGTCGTCCACCGCTGCCGGTTTTCTTGCATAGGGCGGCGCGGCTGGTTTGGCAGGCCGGAGGCCGGGTGTCGCACGCGGGGTAGACGAAACTGCCGCATGTTCGCGCGGGAATTCGCGTTTGAGCAGCTTCTCGATGTCTATGAGCCGCCGCTCTTCTTCGCCATCCACCAGCGAGATGGCTTCGCCGCTGGCGCCGGCGCGTCCGGTGCGTCCGATGCGGTGGACGTAGTCCTCGGCGTTGGTCGGAAGCTCGTAATTGACCACCAGCGGTAACTGGTCGATGTCCAGCCCGCGCGCGGCAACGTCGGTCGCCACCAGTGCGGTGATCTTGCCTTCCTTGAACGCATCCAGCGCCTTGATACGCTCCAGTTGGGTCTTGTCGCCGTGGATGGCATCGGCGGGGATGCCCTCGCGCTCCAGCTTGCGCGCCAACCGCGCCGCAGTCAGCTTGGTACGGGTAAAGACCAGCGCCTGGCTGCCAAGCCCGCGAGAGCGAAGCAGATCGGCCAGCACGTTGAACTTGCTGTCCTGGTCTACCATGAGAACGGATTGCGTGACGTTTTCCGCCGCCGTGTTGCGGCGCTCCGCTTCGACCGTGACGGGGTTGACGAGGAAATCATGCGCGAGCTTTTTGATGTCGTCGGAGAACGTGGCCGAGAACAGCAGGGTCTGGCGCTGTTTGGGCAGCAGCGTGAGAATGCGTTTGAGATCGGGCATGAAGCCCATGTCCAGCATGCGGTCCGCCTCGTCCAGAATCAGTATCTGCACCTGATTGAGCATCAGGTTGCGGCTTTCGACGTGATCCAGCAGGCGTCCGGGTGTTGCCACCAGAATTTCCACGCCCTTCGCCAGCGCGGGTTTTTGCGTTCTGATGTCGATGCCGCCGAAGACCACGGTGGAACGCAGCGGCACATGCCGGGAGTAAGTTTCTACGCTTTTTTCAACCTGAATCGCCAGCTCGCGCGTCGGCGCCAGAACCAGTGCGCGTATCGGGTGGCGTGCCGGAGAGGCGCTGGTGCTGGCATGCGGCAGCAGGCGCTGCAATAGCGGCAGCGTGAACGCCGCCGTCTTGCCGGTGCCGGTCTGCGCCATCGCCATCAGGTCGCGGCCCGCCAGAACGTGCGGAATGGCCTGTGCCTGAATGGGCGTCGGCTCGGTGTAGCCTTCTTCCTCAATGGCTCTCAGGATCTGAGCGTCGAGGTTGAGGGATGCAAACATTATTTTGGTTACTGCTGAATCTGCCATAAGAGAAGGCATTATACCGGATTGCCTGGGGCGCTTGGCAGTTTTCCAGCAGCTGCATGGATCAATGCGATGCTACCGGACGCCGCGCTGGAATCGATAGCCCTTGTAGCTGAAGATCATGCCATCAGGCGTGATTTGTTCCAGCATGAGATCGGGTGTCAAGGATCCGCCTTCCCGCAACATTCTGGAATTGATGCTGACAAGGCGCTCGCTGGGGTTGCCCGAATAGGCATGGAGCTGAATCGTCATGGCTGGAATCTCCTGCTGAATCGTGAGAGGCAGTTCGGCCATGGGTATCGCTCTCTGTTCCTGTGCACGACTGGCGGTCTTTTCCGGCAGGGGTACCGAGGCGGAGGCAACTGCGCCGGGTGCCCCGGTGCTGGCGGGTGTAGAATTGTCCGGTTTCATGGCATCGCCCCTGGGAGCAGGTTGCGCGACTGGCGGTGCCGGCAATTCCCGCGCTGTCTTCGTGGCCATTTCGGGTGGCTCGGGCAGAGGTGCCGGTGCGGCTTGGTACGGGATGGGCGATCTCGCGGCGCTGGGTTCGGTCGCCGGAGCCGGTTGCTCCGCCTGCCAGGGGCGCAGCCAGCCGATCGTAATGCCGGCGCCGAGCAGCACCGCCGCAAGCAGGCCGTAATAGACAAGCAGGGGTTGTTTGGGCGCAGCCACTGAAACCTGCGCCGTCGGCAAGGTTGGCGTTGTGCCGCGCTGACGCTGCTGGTCGGATTTTTTGAGCGCTTCCAGAATATACGACATAACTATTTTGCCTCCTGCTCGCGGAGTAGTTTCGGCGCCGTCAGATCCGCCGCGCCGCTCAGGCGCATCATGGTCTGAGATCCGACGGTACCGTCAGGGGTGAGCCCTTGGGCGAGCTGGAACTGTTTGACCTGAAGCACCATGGCCTCATCGAACACCGGGTCTTTGGCGGCATCCGCCGCCTTGCCATGGAGCTGCGCGAGTTGCCCGCTCAGCCATTCCACATCCGGCCCGCGTTCGCCCGGCCGGATCTTCTTGCGTGCAACCGGCGGCATGCGCCACAGCAGGGTGTAGTGCCCCGACCATTGTTCTGCAAGGGCGCCAAGGGCGACCGTTCTGGTTTCGGTACCGACGGCAAAGGTGGCGGATTGATCGTCAAGTTGGGTCAGCGTGGCATGGAATTCCTCGCCTTGATTGTCGCGCATGAGCAGGACCGCGGGCCGGTTCAGTTGGCGCAGTTCATCCAGTCCGCCGCGCGCGGTTCGACAGCGCAAACCGATGGCTTCGGCCTGCCGGCACTCGTCCTCCCCTTGATAGTCAGCGCCCCATGCACGGAATAGCGCGGTGTAAGCCATCGTCTTGCTGTGCGAGAGCGGCTCTGCTGCCGGCCATTCCAGAGTAACCGGCAATACTGCTGCCGGTTTTGCGGCCTCGATTTTAACTTCGACTTTCGGCTGAGCCGGGGGTTGCGCAACGGGTAGATACATCGCTGCCGCCAGCGCTATGCTGGCCAGCAAACCTGCCAGGAGAGGGCGCACCATGCTGCGTGCCGCCGGCTTGTGGAACACCTCGCGCGCCGCTTGCTTGAGGGTCGCACGATCGACCCGCTCCTTGCTCTGCACGTAGGCGCCCAGCAGTGCCCGGTCGCACAGCACGTTGATGATGCGGGGAATGCCGCCGCTCAAACGGTATAGCTGCCCCATCAGCGCGGCGGGAAACAGCTGGCGCTGCGTACCCGAAACTCCGAGGCGATGTCGCACATAGGCGACGACTTCCTGCCGGTCCAGCGGCCCCAGGTGATAGCGCGCGATTATCCGTTGCGCGAGCTGCCGCAGTTCTGGACGCGCCAGCATCTCCGCCAGTTCGGGCTGGCCCAGCAGGATGATCTGTAATAGCTTGCGCTGGCTGGTTTCCAGATTGGTGAGCAGCCGCATCTGTTCCAGTACGTCGGCGGAGAGGTTCTGCGCCTCGTCGATGATCAGCACCGTGTGCCTGCCCTTGGCATGGGCGTCGAGCAGGTAGGCATTGATGCAATCGACGTACACCTTGATGCTGGTGTTGCCGGCCGGACAGGCGATGCCGAATTCGGCGCAGATGGTCGAGAGCAGCTCTGCTACCGTCAGCTTGGGATTGAATATGTAGGCTACATCGCAGGATTCCGGAATCTGCTCAAGCAGACAGCGGCATATCGTGGTCTTGCCGGCCCCCACCTCGCCCGTGAGCAATACGAATCCGCCGCCGCCGTTCACGCCATAGAGCAGATGCGCGAGCGCCTCCTGGTGGCGCTGGCTCATGTAGAGATAGCGCGGGTCCGGCGCGATGGAGAACGGCGCTTCGGCGAGGCCAAAGTAACTCTGGTACATGGGCGGTCCGAGAGAGGGAATGTCGCACCATTATAGCGACAAGCTCCGCACACTCAATACTCATCAACCGATCCCTATCTCGGTCAAACGTTGCTGACAAAACCAGCCGTTTCTTTGGGGTGTCCAAAGCAGCAACTGGGTGGCATGCTCCAAGTGAATGGAATAAGGTTGCTAACTTGAGGATCCCACAGCTTTTCCAGTGGATTAATCTTCAGTGGAAGGCGGTTGCGGCTGATTGAGTAAAGTACGCGCGCGTTTAAGTGCGTCATTAACATTGGCGACCACATTATCTTCGCCAATTTTTTCAAAAAAACCTGCCTGATGCATCAGGAAATACGGCTGAGTATGCGAGCCGCACAGGAATAAGATGTTTGTCGCGTTTACGCATCTTCTTGTATAAGTGTTCCAGTGTGTGCAAAGCACTGGCATCCATGCTAATGACCTCGTGCATTTTCAGGATCAGTACATCCGGCTCAGCGTTGGTCTTGTCCAGGATGGCTTCCAGCTTGTCTGCTGCGCCAAAAAACAGCGCGCCGAACACACGGTAGATCACCACACCTTTCGGCAACGCCTTGCGCGTTAGCGTCATTTCGCCGTCATCCGCCTGTGGTGACTCTTCAGCGGCACTGACATGGGTTAACTCGGTGATGCGCTTGATGAAAAAAAAGACCGCGATGAACATGCCAATTTCGACCGCCACGGTCAGACCGAAAACGACCGTGAGCAAGAAGGTCACTACCAAAACCGCGCTGTCGCTGACCGGGTATTTTTTCAGCGTGCGAAAACCTTCCCATTCACCCATGTTGATGGCGACGACCAGCAGGATGGCCGATAGCGTGGCGAGCGGGATATGGGTAGCGAGCGGTGCGGCAACCAGCACGATGACCAGTAGGGTGAGCGCATGCACGATGCCCGCCACCGGGCTGGTGGCGCCCGCCCGCACGTTGGTCGCGGTGCGCGCGATTGCGCCGGTGGCGGGAAGGCCGCCGAAGAATGGTGTGACGATGTTGGCGATGCCCTGCGCGACCAGCTCCTGATTCGGATCGTGCTTGTCGTCGATCATGCCGTCCGCCACGGCTGCCGAGAGCAGAGATTCGATTGCGCCAAGCAGTGCGATGGTCATTGCCGGCGCCAGCAAATGGCGCAGTGTGGCAAAAGTGAATTCCGGCGGGTCGAAGGCCGGCAAGCTCTGTGGAATGCCACCGAAGCGCGTGCCGATAGTCTCGACCGGCAGGTTGAACAGTGCGACGACAGCTGTGCCGAGCACCAGCGCGATGATGGGCGAGGGCAGTTTCTGCCCCCAGGTTTTGGGGTAGAACCAGATCAGCAGCGCCGATCCGGCAGCCAGCAACAGCGTGACAAAATCTACCGTTCCCGCAGCGCGATAAATGGTTTGTAGCTGGCGGATGAAATCAGCGGGCATCACTTCGATCCGCAAGCCGAAAATTTCTTTGATCTGGCTCAGGATGATGAGCACCGCAATGCCGCTGGTGAAGCCCATGATCAATGGGCGCGGGAAAAACTTGATGAGGTTGCCCATGCGCGTCAGCCCCATCGCCACCAGCATGACCCCCGCCATCATGGTGCAGATCAGCAGGTTGGCATAACCATACTGCATGATGATGCCGTACACGATGACGATGAACGCGCCGGTCGGCCCGCCGATCTGTACGCGCGAGCCGCCGAGGGCGGAGATGATGAAGCCTGCGATAATCGCGGTGAAGATGCCCGCTTCCGGTTTTGCGCCGGAGGCGATGGCAAAAGCAATGGCCAGAGGCAAGGCGATGACGCCGACCGTGATGCCGGCGGTGACGTCGGTGGAGAAGCGCGCCTTGTCGTAGCCGCGCAATGCGTCGATCAGGCGCGGGCGGAAATATTGCGAGAACTTCAGCAATGAATTAATCATACAGGCCGTGTCAGCGCCCCCCGCTTATTTAATAGGCATTCCGGATCGGAGGTCTCCGTCAGGGTTGGAGGCTGGCGAGCCGGATCTTGTAGTTCAGCATGGACAGCAACAGCACGAGCAGCGCCGCGCCGCCGTTGTGGATCACCGCCAGCGCCAACGGGAAATCCAGGAAAATTGTCAAAACGCCGGTTGCGAATTGCAGCGCGATTCCGGCCAGTAGCCAGCGCGCGGTCTTGTGCAAGCCGTCGATTTTGAAGGCTTTAAGCGCCACCCAGGCAAGCAGCGCGATCACGGCAAAGGCGAAGACGCGGTGCGTCCAGTGGATCGCGGTCAATGCCGGGAAAGGCAGGTATTCGCCGCCGGCGGTCATGCCCAGGTCGCGCCACAGCGCAAACCCGTGGGTAAAATCCATAGTCGGCAACAGCATGCCATGGCACAGTGGGAAATCCGTGCAGGCCAATGCCGCATAATTGCTGCTGACCCAGCCACCGAGCGCGATTTGGGCAGCCAACAATACGGTAGCCAGCACTGCCGGAACGCGCAATGCCCCTGCCGCTTGCGCCACTGGCGGATGGTCAGCCTGGCGCGCGCCGAGCCAGGTCAAAAGCGCCAGCAGGGCCATGCCCAGCAACAAGTGTGTGGTCACGATGACCGGTTGCAGTTTCATCGTGACCGTCCAGGCGCCGAAAGCGCCTTGCAGGCAGACGAAGCCGAGCAGCATCGTCGCGAACCACGGCGAGAACCGGGTTTCCTTGCCGCCCGATTGCCGCCACTTGCGCCATGCGATCGCCATGATCGAGATAATCAGCACGCCGATAGCCATCGCCAGGTAGCGGTGGATCATTTCGATCCAGGCCTTCATGACCGTCACCGGGCCGGTCGGCATCGCGGCTTCGGCGGCGCTGATGTCCGCATGCGCCCGCACCGGGTCGGCCTGCCCGTAGCAGCCCGGCCAATCCGGGCAGCCGAGGCCGGAGTCAGTCAGCCGGGTGAATGCGCCGAACATGATCAGGTCGAACGTCAGGAACAGCGTGACCCATACCAGTTTGCGGTATTTGTCAGGGTCATCGGACACCCAGACGACCGCCAGCGGCAGCATGGCCGCGAGCATCCCGATGATGGTAAGCTGGATCAGCATGATATGCGCCCCTGATGCGGCAAGTTAATCCATCCGAGGGAGGCGCCAGCGCACGAGTTGCTCGACAGTTCCATAAGGCAGGCAAATTCCGTTTCTGATCTGGCGCGCCCGACAGGAGTCGAACCTGTGACCCTTGGCTTCGGAAACCAATACTCTATCCAACTGAGCTACGGGCGCATTTTGTGAAGGCGCGCAGCATAGCGTTTTTTGGCCAGTCCGTCCATGCAGAGCCTTCTCCTGCCCCTATCTACCGATTCCCATAGTGGCAAGTGTGGAGCGTGTTAAATCTTCCGCACAAATACCTTCGATTTCCGCTGGTAGTTGTATAGCAACTTTTTCTGTGCGGGCAACGCGGAGACATCGGCCTCGTTGAAGCCGCGCTCGACGAACCAGTGCGCGGTACGCGTGGTGAGCACGAACAATTTCTTCAACCCTTGCGCCTTCGCGATGCCGATCATATGGTCGAGAATGACCTGGCCGTAACCGCGGTCGCGGCATTGCGCGTCCACCGCGAGGCAGGCCAGTTCGGCGGCGGCTTCGTCGGGGAACGGGTAGAGCGCGGCGCAGCCGACGATGCGGTGATCGTGTTCCAGCACCACGAAGCGCGCGATCTCGCGTTCCAGCAGTTCGCGGTTGCGCCGCACCAGGATGCCCGTCGCTTCCAGCGGGCGCAGCAGGTGCAGGATGCCGCCGACATCTTCGATCGTGGCGGCGCGCAAGGTGTTGAGCGTGCTTTCCACCACCATCGTGCCGATGCCTTCGTCGCTGAACAGTTCCTGCAACACCGCGCCGTCGGTGTGGCGGCTGATCAGGTGGGTGCGCGCCACGCCGGCTTCGCAGGCGCGTATCGCGCAGGGCAAAAACAGGCAGACATCGTCCGGCAGTTTGCGTTTGCCGGACAACACCGCCTGCGCCCCGGCGATGGTGAGTTCCTTGAGCAGCTTGCCCTTCTTGTCCTGCACGCCGTCGGTGTCCATCAGGAATACCAGCTTGTCGGCATCCAGCGCGATGGCGGTGGCGGTGGCGATGTCTTCCAGGGTGACGTTGAACACCTCGCCGGTGGGCGAATAGCCGAGCGGCGAGAGCAGCACCACCTCGCCGAACTCCATGCGGTCGTTGAGCGCCGCGACATCCACCTTGCGCACGCTGCCGGTATGCATCAGATCCATGCCGTTGACCACGCCGATGGGTTGCGCGGTGATGAAATTGCCGCCCGCGACGCGGATGTCGGCGTTCGCCATCGGCGAATTCGCCAGCCCCATCGACAGCAGCGCCTCGATCTCCACGCGCACCCGGCCGGCCGCCTCCTTCACGCACTGCATGGTATCCGCATCGGTCATGCGGATCCCGTGATGGTAAGTATCGCCGAGATTGTTTTTCGCCAGATGCTGTTCGATTTGCGGGCGCGCGCCATGCACCAGCACCAGCCGGATGCCGAGCGCGGCGAGCAGGTTGAAATCGTGCGTCAGCTCGACGAATTTGCCGTCGGCGACCACCTCGCCGCCGAAGGCGATGACGAAGGTCTTGCCGCGGAACGCGTTGATATAGGGCGCGACGGAACGGAACCAGGCGACAAAGTCGGCAGGGGGGGTAGCAATAGGCATGATATGCTCGCTCACATGGGATTGACGGGGTGCTGTTTGACGCGAATAATGCCATGAACCGAAAGCGAATTGTGTGTTATCACAAGCAAAATTTTTCAAACTGACATCGGCGCATTGAACTGGGGGTCGTAATGCAAATCAGGCGAAAATTATTGTTGGGCGTGTTATCGGTTTTATTCGCCGGTGCCGCGCTTGCTGAAGACAGCGGCACGCTGCGCTTCGAAATAACCGGCTTTGTCGTCGAGGGCAACGCGCTGCTGCCGCCCGAAAGAATTGAGCAAAGCGTTGCGCCCTTCAAGGGGAAGGACAAGGATTTTGCCGACGTGCAGCGCGCGCTGGAATCCTTGCAGGCGGCTTATAAAGAGCAAGGCTACACCGCCGTTCAGGTCTTGTTGCCCGAGCAGGAACTGGAGCAGGGGGTGATCCATATCAAGGTGATCGAGGGATATATCGCCAAAGTGACGGTCAAGGCCAATCAGCATCACGATGCCGAAAACATCCGCAACAGCCTGCCGGCGATCGCCGAAGGTCAACCGCCGCATTCCGGGCGTGTCGCCGCCGCGTTGCGCGCGGCTAACGAGAATCCTTCCAAGCGCGTCACGGTGCTGCTCAAAGACGGCGAAAAAGAAAAGGATATCGACGTCACCCTCGATGTGACCGATGAAAATCCGCAGAAATTTTTCGTCAGCCTGGATAACAGCGGCACACGCCAGACCGGCAGTTATCGTCTTGGCGTCGGATACCAGAACGCCAACCTGTTCAACAAGGATCAGGTGCTGACCATGCAGTTCATCACCTCGCCGGAAAAAATCGATCAGGTGAAAATCTTCGGCGTAGGCTATCGCATCCCGCTCTACCGGTATGGCGACATGCTCGATCTGGTGGCCGGTTATTCAGACGTGGATGCCGGCGTGGTGCAAGACCTGTTCAACGTGAGCGGCAGCGGCAAGGTGCTGGGCGCGCATTACAACCAATTTCTGGACAGGGTCGGCGACAGCTACGATCACAAGTTGATTTACGGCCTCGACTATCGCGCCTTCAGCAATAACGTCACCATGCTCGGCACCGCTACACAGCTCATTCCCGATATCACCGTGCACCCGCTCAGCCTGGCCTACCACGGCAACTGGAATCTGCCCGGCAGCCAACTCGGCTTCTCGCTCGGCGTCGCGCAAAACCTGCCCGGCGGATCGCTGGGCCGACCCGCCGATTTCCAGGCATTGCGCGCCCCGGCCACGGCAAACTACCGCATTTACCGTTATGGCATGAACTGGACGCATACCTGGCGCAGCGACTGGCAGGCGCGCGTAGCCCTGCAAGGGCAGGAAACCCGGGATGCGCTGGTGCCCGGTGAACAGTTCGGCGCGGGCGGCGCCGACAGCGTGCGCGGCTTCAACGAGCGCGAAATCGCCAACGACCACGGCTATCGCAGCATGCTGGAAGCCTATACGCCGGATTTCGGCAGCGATCTGGGTTCGGCCGATTTGCGTCTGCGCGGCCTGGCATTTTTTGACAATGCCAATGTGCGGCGCAATGCCATCCTGCCCGGCGAGTCGGCCGGACAGTCCATATCAAGCGTGGGCGTTGGATTGCGCATGAGCCACGGCGGCAATCTCAGCGTGCGCGCCGATCTGGCGCAAGTGCTGGATGGAACGGATACGCGCCGTTCGGGCAGCAATATTTTGCATGTCGGCATGGCTTACTTGTTTTAGTTTCAGGGGGTTGAATTCCCCTCACAATAGGCGTAGGGTGCTTTTTGTAAGCTAAAAAAATGCAGGGGGGTCAAAATGAAAAAATCCCGTCACTGTGAAAACTGGCAGCGCAATGCTGTCGCCGTCGCGGTCGCCTCCTGTTTCGTCATCACCTCACCGGTATATGCCAACCCCATCGGGGCGGATGTGGTCAGCGGCGTGGTCAGCATGGCGCAACAGGGCAACGCGCTCAACATCACCAACAGTCCCGGCGCGATCATCAACTGGCAGGGCTTCTCCATCGGCGCGAACGAAGCGACGCGCTTCATCCAGCAGTCGGCGGCGTCCAGCGTGCTCAACCGCGTGGTCGGGCAGGATCCATCCAGCATCCTCGGCGCCTTGCAATCCAACGGCCGCGTGTTCCTGATCAATCCCAACGGCGTGCTGTTCGGCGCGGGCGCGCAAGTGGACGTGGCGGGTTTGATCGTGTCCACGCTCAACCTCTCCAATGCCGATTTTCTGAATGGCCGCTATAACTTCACCGCCAACGCGAATGCCGGCGGCATCGACAATCAGGGCAGCCTCACCGCCCTGCCCGGCGGCCAGATTTATCTGGTCGCGCCCAAAATCAGCAACAGCGGCCTCATCACCAGCCCGCAGGGCGACGTGATCCTCGCCGCCGGCAACAGCGTCGAACTGGTCAATGCCAGCTCGCCCGACATGCGCGTGGTCATCGACGCGCCGGACAACCAGGCAGTGAACCTCGGCAGCATCGTCGCCAACAGCGGACGTATCGGCATCTACGCCGGCCTGATCAACCATCACGGCATCGTCAGCGCCGATAGCGCGACACAACAGGGCGGCAAGATCGTGTTCAAGGCGGTGCAGCGCACGGAAATCTCGGGCACGACCAGCGCCAATGGCATCAGCGGCGGCACCATCCAGATACTGGGTAATCAAGTCGGCGTAATCGATGGCGCAGCCATCAGCGCCGATGGCACGCAAGACGGCGGAACCGTACTCGTCGGCGGCGACTATCAGGGCAAGAATCCCGATGTGTCGAATGCCCAAACGGCCTACGTCGCATCCACTGCCAGCATCAGCGCCGACGCGACGCAGAACGGCAACGGCGGCAAGATCATCATCTGGGCGGATGATGCCACGCGTGCCTACGGTCAATTCTCGGCACGCGGCGGTGCGAACGGCGGCAACGGCGGGTTCATCGAGACCTCGGGGAAAAACTTTCTGGCAGTCGATGGGATACGGGTCGACACGCGCGCGGCTGATGGCGGCGCGGGCACATGGCTGCTTGATCCGACCGATATCACCATCTCGCACAGCACCTCAGCGGTCAATGCGGGGCTGACGGTAGCGGGGAACACCTCGACGATCTCCGATTTCGACATCAACACCGCGTTATCGACGACTAATGTCACCATCAGCACCGCCTCGGCAGGTACCGTGATGGGTGACATCAAGTTCGACGCGTCCGGCGGGGCGGTCACCATCAGCAATCTCTCCACGGGTGCCCGTATCCTGCAACTCAACGCCGAAAACGATATCAAGTTCCTTGGCGGTGCGACGACCTTTGCGTCGCCGTCCAGCACTTCAGTCTTGGACGTGGGCTTTAACCCTGCGGGCAAGATAACTACAGCCGCCGGTTCTTCGGTGACGCTGGATGGGAATCTCGGGCTAACGCGAGCCTGGGTCGCTCTCGCAAAGACCTGGGAAAATTCCGGCACGCTGTCGCTGACCAACAATGCCGCGCTTCACATCGAACACAATTATGGCGCGGGTGCATCAACCTTTCACAACATTGGCGGCGGCATCGTCAATGTTGCCAGTACGCAAGGGTGGGCGATCTGGAGCAACGCTTGCTGCCAGAACGGTATCCTCATCAACGATGGTGCAATCAACGTAACATCGAGCACGGCATTCGAGGCGGCCTACAGCCAGTCCGCCAGCGGTACGCTGAACATCGCCGACACCAAATTTCTCAATCTCCAGAATGCCATTGCGCTGTCCGGTGGCGTCAACCTCAACGCTACGGGCGCGCTGAACATCAACGAAAACCACGGCACAGCGGCAACGCTGAGCAACCTGACATTTTCCGGCACGGGCGGCACTCTGCTTGTTACCGGCAGCAAGACTGCCAACCTCACCAACGTCAGCGCGCCCAATGTGGCTCTGACAGTGGGCGGCGGCGGTACGATCAATATTATCAATGGCGATGCTGTCTTCAAGACGCTGAGCTTGTCTGGCGGCACGTTTGGAGCCATGACCAACGGCACGTTCGGTATCACCTCTGGCGACTTCATTATCCCGACTGGCGTCATTTACAGCGGTAACATCGGCTACCTGGCCGCGGGCAATCTTACCCTCGCGTCGCCGTTCGCCACGACCACCGGTACGCTCAGCCTGACTGCGGGCAACAATCTCAACATCAACGCCAACATCGGTTCGAGCGGCGCGCGTTTCAACCACGACCTGACGCTGACCGCAGGCAACAACGTCAACATCAACAGTTCAATTTACATGGGGAACAATACGCTGACGCTGGCGGCGGATGCAGATGCCAACGGCGTGGGCAATACGGTGATCCGCCCGCCAGTGCTGTGGGACGGTTCGCTCTACTATGCTGTTCCGGTAACGGTTAACACCCAAGGCGCCATCAACGTGTCCGGCGCCGGGATGCAGGTGCTGGGCTACAACCTCGGGCCATGGACCTGCGGATGGTGGTGCTCTTACCCGCAAGTCGATGCGGCAGTGACGGTGAACGCCGCTGGCGGTTTCAACGCTACCCTGACCGGCGACATGATGATCAAAGCAGGCTATACCAATACAACCATCGATCGTTCGGTAAGCCTGAACGCGGCGGGAGATATCAATATCACTGCCGCTTCGCTGACCGTGCAAGGAGGGAATGCCTTCTACAACACGAGTGACAATTCCGGAAGCTATGTTGCGCGCGCGGACGCCGTACTGCGCGGCGCCAATGTCGGCTTGACCCTCGGCAGCGGCGGCCTGCTGGTGCGAGGCGGCGATGCCACGGCCCGTGAGTCATATGCCTGCTGCAATTCAAATTCGCCTTTCCTGAATGTCACGGCGAGCGCCAACGCCGAACTTTCCGCGACCGGCAACCTGACGATCAGCTCGCTCGGCGGCGTGGAAGTGCGCGGCGGCGATAATGCGGATGCCTGGGCCAGCAGCAATAGCGCTGGCTCCCCCGGCTCGGCCATCGCAAATGCCGATGCGCTGCTTTCTGCGGGCAATTTGCTGACCATCAGCAATGCCGCCAGCTTGACCGTGAAGGGCGGATATGGGGCCGTGGCCAGGGCGCTCAACGGCGGCGAGAATGTTGCCACCGCGACGGCGGATGCCACGGTGCAGGCCGGCTCGATGACCATCAACCTGTCCGGCGCCCTGACAGTGCAGGGCGGCAGCGACGCTTTTGCCAGTGCATCCGGCAGTGGAATCAGTACCGCGACTGCAACCGCCAATGCGAAGGTGCATGCGGCAACGATAAACATTGCCGCCGGTGGTGCGGTGCAGGTCAGGGGGGGGTATTCCCCGTCCTGCGATTGCTGGGGGCCGGGCGCGGACGCGAACGGTAGCAATGCCAGCGCCAGCGCCCTGGCCAATGCGGAATTGAGCGCGACCGGCGGCCTGACCATCGATTCGGTGGGTAGCGTGACGGTGGTGGGCGGCGGCTTCGGCGTTGCCTCGGGCGCATGGGACTATGGGGCGGTTGCCACCGCATTCGGATCCGGTGCAGCACAGGCCACGATGCAAAACGATGCCTTGCTCTCTGCGGGCGCCACGCTGACCATTGCCAACGCGGCCGGGCTGACGGTAGCGGGCGGCGACAAGACGTACGCCACGGCGTCCGGCAGCGGTTCCAATACCGCAATGGCAAGCACCAAAGCTACGGTGCAAGCTGGCTCGATGGACTTCACGCTGGCCGGCCCGCTGACGGTGCAGGGCGGCAGCACTGTGGCAACGACAGCAGGCAGTGGGATTCTTCTGTCAACTGCGACGGCCAGCGCATGGATCCGGACAAATACCGGTGTCGGCGGAATCATCGCGACTGTCGCGGGTGATGTGGCGCTGACGGGGGGAAATGCCGCAGGAACCGAAGCGAAGATATTCTCCTATGGACCGATCGACCTGACCATCGGCGGCTCGACCGGGCTGTCGTTGACCGGAACATCCGGCGCGGCCACGGGAATCTTCCCGAGCTACAACCAGACGGATAGCCCGATCACGATCAGCTTCACCGGCGGCGGTTCGGTGCAACCGTTCATCGCTACGGCGGGTGCGGATGCATGGATCCAGTCGCTGTATGTAGTCCCACCGCCGGTTAGTGCGCCGCCTGAAGAGGTGCAGCCCATCATCAATACCGTGTTAGATAGTATCTTGGAAATCACGGAGGAGGTCAGCCCGCTCTTGCTTGCGGCGCTCGAGCCGGCGGGTGAAGAGGAAGATCCGTTGGAAAAGAAACCTACTTACACTTGTCAATAAGGAGTCAAGGCGGGGGCGGGTTTCGCCCCCGATCTTTGTTCAAAAAGTCATGGGCGTAGAAATCAAATTAAGCGACAAGCAGTTCCCCGTTTCCCCGGTGTTCATCGATTTTCTGCACCGGCGCATCGAGAACAAGCCGTTCGATGCCACCTGGCACGACCAGTTGAGCGAGGAGATGGTGTCCATGCAAGGCGAGATCCGGCAAGTCGCCGAGGCCGAAGCGGGCAAGGTGCTGGAGCATCCGGTCGGGCAGAAGGCGATCTACCGCAGCTATGAGTTGCTCACGGCGATCCTGACCGGCGCGCCGGGCAAGCTGCGCTTCTTTCAGGAGCGCTATCGCTTCCTGTGCGTGGTGGGTTGTCCGCGCCACGGCGGTTCGTATCTGACCAAACAGTTGTTCCGGGCATTGGGCTTCGATCCGGATAATGCGCCGAACGCGCTGGCGCATGATGGCTTCCCCGATGCCGGTCCGTTCGAGTTCAGGGAAGGCGCGAACAGCCAAACGCTGATGACGCACAACATGGCGGAATATCTGGCGATGGTGGAACTATATTTTGCCGACTCGCGCCTGTACGACAATTATGTGATCGTGCCGAAGAAGGCGACCAAGGCGGCGTATCAGGGTGCATTCTTCAACGCGATGCTGGGGGCGAACGTGGAATACATCGTCACGCTGCGCCATCCGGTCGCGGCATGCATCTCCACTTACGAGAAATCCGGCGGGTTGCCACCGGACGGCAAGTTCAAGGTGCGCGGCAATATCGAGGAATGGGCGAAGCGCGACAACCTGTTTAGCGGCGAGGATGCGAAAGGGATTTTCGAGAAGGATTATTTCGATGTGTATCTGCGTTACTGGGAGCAGTATTACTACAATCTCGCGCTGACCGGCCTGACGGCGAACAAACATTGGACGGTGGTGGTATACGGCAAGGAGCGCATGGAACAGTGCGCACAGGGTTTCTTCAAGCGCTTCAAGAATGCCGGAACGGCGGAAGAATTCAAGGTGTTCGACAAGCGCGACCGGCACCCGGATTGGCAACCGCGCGGCGAAGCGGCCATCCGGCGCGTGGCGGCGGTGTGGCGCAGCGTGGGATTGGATTTCCCGGCCGAAGAAGTGATGGAGGGCTGGTAGCAAGCGTTGATCGTTCCCACGCTCTGCGTGGGAATGCAGCCACAGACGCTCCGCGTCCAGATAAGGGGGGTGGCTGTCATCAGCAGCGCGGGACGCAGAGCGCCCACAGTGGCGTTCCCACGCAGAGCGTGGGAACGCTATGAGGTAAGTTGTACAGGTGGCACAAGTGCAGCAAAGCGTAAAACTGATTAGGAGAATGCGATGAGAACGATAAATTTGGCCACGCTGGTGTTTGCTGCTTTAGGGATGCTGGCGATAGGTGAGGCGGTTGCGGCACCGGTGGGAGAAGTCGCTTACATCGCCGGCACACTGTCCGCACAAAAACCGGACGGCACGATCAAGATCCTCTCCCGTAAATCTGAGATCGAAGTGGGCGACGTGTTATCCACCGAGAAGGACAGTTATGTGCAGATCAATTTTGCCGACAAGAGCCAGGCGACGCTGCGCCCCAATTCGCGGCTAAAGATTGATGCTTACCATTTCAATGAAAATGAACCCAAGCGCGATAATTTGCTGTTCAGCCTGCTCAAGGGCGGGTTACGCACCTTGTCCGGCTTGATCGGCAAGCGCGGCGATCAGGATGCTTACCGTCTAAAAACCGCGAGCGCAACGATCGGGATACGCGGCTCTTCCGGCGATACGCTGGAATGCAGCGAGGGGTGTGCGGGGGTGACCAGTACCAGCGATAAACTTCCGCCTGGCGTTTACCATGCTACTTATACCGGCGCCTACATCATGAGCAACGAGCAGGGTTCGCAGCTCATCGGCGAGGGGCAGTTCGGTTTCGTGAAGGATGCGCAAACAGTGCCGGTTATTCTGACCACCGACCCCGGCATGGGGCTTGAGATCATGCCGTTCGGACTGGGCGTGCGCGGCTCGGCCGCCGGCGGCGGCGCCGGCAAGAACGAGTGCATCATGCGCTAGACTTCGGCTTGAGCGCGATGCGTTCCAGCACAGATCATGCAGGGCGTAACGCATCGCGGTTCCGCCGTATGTTCAAATGGCGGTGAAACGCCCCTATGGGGCTTCCGCCCTACGAAAAATCCCCCCACAGCGTTTGCAGGGCAGCCAGCCCGGCAATTGCCGCAGTTTCGGTGCGCAGCACGCGCGCGCCCAAGCGGATCGGTGTGAAGCCGCAACGCAACGCGCTGTCGCTCTCCGCTTCGGTAAAACCGCCCTCCGCGCCGATCAGCAACACGACTTTGCCTTGTGGCTTCGCCTGATCATGCAGCGAGGTCGCGCCCTGCGGCAGCAGGATGAGTTTGCTGTCGGGCAATCCTTTCATTTGTTGCAGCCATGCCATGATGTCCAGCGGCGCATATATCTCAGGCAGTACGTTGCGCCCGCATTGCTCGCAGGCGGAAATGGCGACCTGCCGCCAGTGTTCGAGGCGCTTTGCGGCGCGTTCGGCAGACAGCTTTGCCACGCTGCGTTCGGTATCGAGCGGCTGGATTTCCGCGACACCCAGCTCGGTGGCTTTCTGGATCACCCAATCCATTTTTTCGCTGCTCGACAGCGCTTGCGCCAGCATTACCCGCAATGGCGATTCGCGGTTGGCGCTGCCGGCGGTAATCTCGCCGATGACCACGCGCTTGCCGCCGAGTTCGGTAATGACCCCGTGGCATGCATTGCCCAGGCCATCGAACATTTCCACGCGGTTTCCCTCGCGCAGGCGCAATACGCGCGCGGCATGATGCGCCGCCTCCGGCGGCAAATCGAAAGAGCCGCCGGGCGGCAGCGGAGGAGGACAGTAGAAGCGCGGCATGATGAACGTAAGAAGTCAAAAAGTTCGGCGTGATAATATAACGCCCCCAAGAGATGTTGTCAGGGTATAAATATGGTCAGTCTGCAACCCCCGTTGTGCGATTTCGGCTGGAAAGCCCGCGATTTCGACCTCCCCGGCGTGGACGGCAAGCGCTACAACCTCGCCAATGCGCGCGGCGCGAACGGCCTGCTGGTGATGTTCATCTGCAACCACTGCCCTTATGTGAAATCCATCC
>CAYGIF010000023.1:0-8856 GCA_964349865.1 uncultured Gallionella sp.
CAGATTGTGGTCTCGTCGCTTTCATTTTCGGCTACTTGTTCAGACCTTCCTTAAGTAAATATCAATAATCCGTTCGCAGTGAACCTGATGATTTAATCTGCGTTTCCCCGGTGAAAAATCAACGTTTCGGCTAAACGGCCTGGATATTGGAGGCTTGCTTGCCCTTGGGGCCTTGCGTCACGTCAAAGCTGACCTTTTGCCCTTCCTTGAGCGACTTGAAGCCGCCCATGTTGATCGCGGAAAAGTGCGCGAACAAATCATCGCTGCCATCATCCGGAGCGATGAAACCGAAACCCTTTGCGTCGTTGAACCATTTAACCGTGCCCGTTGCCATGTGACCAACTCCTTGCTTGAAAAACAGGGAAACCCCCTGCGGGTTCTTTACGATACCGAGACTTCAATCGACTTGGGCTTGGCCTTGTCGGACTTGGCCAGCGTGACGTTGAGCATGCCATCCTTGAACTCGGCTTTCACGGAGTTCTCATCGGCATCGTCGGGCACCCGGAAGCTGCGCACAAAGCTGCCGTAGGAACGCTCGATACGGTGGAATTTCTTGCCCTTCTCTTCCTTCTCCTGCTTGCGTTCGCCCCGAATGGTGAGCATGCCGTCCTGAATGGTGACCTTGACATCCTCTTTCTTCACGCCGGGAATTTCGGCCTTGACCAGGTACGCCGTGTCCGTCTCGCTGATGTCGACGGAAGGCGCCCAGTCCGCCAATGCCAACATGGGTTGACCCGATTCGGTGCGGGCCAGAGATTGCCCGAAAATACGATTCAAGCGGTTGGAAACATCTTCCAGTTCCCTGAAGGGATCCCATTTAACCAGGTTCATGATAGCTCTCCTTGTTGAGCGGTTTCAAAACAGTCCTCGCGCCAGTTGCAGCCGGCTTGATCGCATTCACCGGCATAAGCGGTGGCAAAGCAGTCGAAATTACCCTCCTCTGTCTGAATCGATTTAATCAGTTCGGTTTTTGAAAGTTTGCCGGGATTGATGCCTTGTGACTTGGCGATGCCGCGAACTTCTTCCATTTTCATGATGTTTCTCCTTGGTAAATTACAGATACGGTAAACCCAGAAACAGCAGTTGCAGAAAATATCATGTTGCTTCAACCTAAAAACCGCAGTTGGCGGAGTGGTAGGGGCGAATTCATTCGCCCGAACAACAAGTTAAGTGCGAATGAATTCGCACCTACCCACCACTAACTGCCATTTCTGTATCGGCAAGGGCGCAGCCCGAAGATGCTTTTCACGCCTTATCAGCAACATTTCCAACGGAATTAACTATGGCCTGCCAAGCATGGCGGGCATATCGGGAAATGCTGATTTGCTATCGGCAAAGAACCCGGGGGGGTAGGAATTTCCCTAGTGGCGAAAATCGGAGAGCGCTCCGCCGGCAAGCCCGTGTTGCACGGCATAGCGCACCAAATCCGCCACATTGTGGAGATTCATTTTTTCCATCAAGTGAGTTTTATGGGTGCTGACCGTCTTGTTGCTGATGAACAATTGCTCGGCGATTTCATTGACACTCTTGCCGGCGACCAGCAGGCGGAATATCTCGAACTCGCGATCCGAAAGCAGAGTATGCGGCAGCTTACGCTGCGGAAACGCGCTATCGAATGCCATCTGTTCGGCTATCGCCGGGTCGATATATCGACCGCCGCCGCTCACCTTGCGAATGATCTCCATCAGCATTTTTGGGTCGCTGTTCTTGGTGAAATAGCCCGAGGCTCCGGCTTTGAATGCGCCGCTAGCCACATGGGCTTCGTTGTGCATACTGTAAACCAGGATGGGCAGGGCCGGCCGGTACGCCTTGACGAGCCCGATCAATTCGATGCCGCTAACGCCAGGCATGTCCATATCGAGCAACAGCAGGTCAAAAATGCCGCCGCGCACCTGTTGCAATACCTCTTGGCCGTTGGTAGCCTCTCCGGTTATTTCGATGCCCAGCGTCAGCGCAATGAGTTGCTTCAATCCCTCGCGCACGATGGCGTGATCATCGGCAATCAACAGGCGAATCATTTACTGTCCCCGTTCGGTTTGGTTGGGATGCGGATGGTAACCGCAGTTCCCTGCTGCGGCGCGCTGAGAATTTCAATATCGCCGCCCAGGGCGATGGCGCGCTCGCGTATTCCGAGCAAGCCAAATGACTTGTTTTTTGCCGTGGCCATCGGATCGAATCCCTTGCCATTGTCGCGCACCTCCACATGGAGATCATCGGCATGCCGCGCCAGGGTAATTTGGGCACTGCTCGCCCCGGCATGCCGCGCCACGTTGGTCAGCAATTCCTGCACGATGCGGAATACCGCCACCGCACGCGCCTCATCCAGGTCAACGCATTCTTCAACCGTATGCAAGATGCAGGGGTTCCCGGTGTGCGCGGCAAATTCATCACACAGCCACCCGACGGCAGCAACGATTCCCGTGTCCAGCGCGGTCGGACGCAGGTTGGATACGATATTGCGCACCGACCGGCCGGCCTGGTCCAGCAACACGGACATTCCTTGCGTCTTTTCCAGCAACGCCGCATCAATCCCGCCAAAGCGCAGATTGATCAAGGCGACGTCCATGCGCAATGCCGTCAGGATTTGCCCCAGTTCATCATGCACCTCACGGGCAATATTTTTCCGTTCTTCTTCCCGCAATATTTCGGTCTTGCCCGCCAGCTCGCGCAATAACTGGCGCGATTCCCCGAGTTCATTTTCCAGGCGTTTGCGCTCGGTAATATCTGTGAACGCGATGCGCATCATCCCGGCTTTGCCGTCCGTCTTCATGTACAGGCAGTCCAGCCGCGCATGAAAGGCCATGCCGTCCGCGCGAGTGAGAACCAGTTCGCCATTTTGTTTCCCACCTTGTTGCAGCGCGCGGGAGAAGTGGCGTTGCCAGCGATCCCTGTCCTCGGGCGCGACAAATTGCGCGAAGCGGCGCTGCTGCAATTGTTTGCGCTCCACCCCAAGCAGCGCAGCACCGGTGAGATTCACTTCGGCGATCAGCCCCGCAGCGGTGAGCGTCAGGTAGCCGACGGGCGCGAAATCATAGAGACTCACGTAACGGTCGCGGGATTCTTCCATGGCGACCTGCGAGGATCGCAGTTCCTCGGCCTGCATCTCCAGTTCGATATGCTGCACCTGAAGCTCGTGCAGCAGCTCCTCGACAGGCCGTGCCTGCACCTTGGCCGGCATGGCGCCGGCAAGCTGCGCCTCCGCATCCTCGCGTAACCGGGCGAGGCTGCGCCGTTCGATCCCGTCCCACTTTGTACTCATGCGATATTTTCCATCGCCAGCAGGATCAACTGCTTGCCGTCGGCGTTGCCGGCAATGCGGCGGGCGTTAAGCAGCATCTTGTGGCGGCCGATGGCGGGAAAATCGTGCTCCACCAGATAGCCGTCGAAACTCTGGTCGCGCGGCAGGATGTTGTCCAGCAGTTCGCGCAATTTTGGGATGTCCCACTGATGGTTGCCCAGCTCGTAGATCGGCCGGCCCGCAGTGTCTTCCGGCGTGGCGCGGAAGCGCTCGTAAAACGAGCGGCTGGCGCAGATCACTTTCAGGGCGCTATCCAGCACGAGCAGCGGCTCCCGCACGGTATTGACGACGCCTTCGGCCAGTTCCCGCGCCTCCTGCACCGCCGCCTCGGCCGCGACGCGCTGGCTGATGTCGGTGAAGGTCAGCACCACGCCATCGATCACGTTGTCCAGCGTGCGGTAGGGCTGGATGCGCGCCAGATACCAGGCGCCGCCGACGGTACGCAACTCGTGTTCCCACGGCACCAGCGTGTCGAGCACGGCCTGCGCCCTGGCCTGCAGGTCTGCGCCTTCGATATCCGACTTGATGTCGCTCAATGGCCTGCCCACATCGGTGGCGACCAGGCGATAGACCCGCGCCGCGTCGCGGGTGAAGCGCCGGATGACCAGATGCTGGTCGAGGAAAATGGTGCCGACATTGACGTTGTCGAGCAGGTTCTTCATGTCGTTCTGCATCCCGGCCAGTTGCTCGATCTTGGCCTGCAATTCGGCATTCACCGTGACCAGCTCTTCATTGACGGATTGCAGCTCTTCCTTCGAGGTCTCCAACTCTTCGTTGCTGGATTGCAGCTCTTCGTTGGTGGATTGCAATTCCTCGTTGGTGGATTTGAGCTCTTCGTTGGAGGCCTGCTGTTCCTCGATGGTGGCTTGCAGATTCTCCTTGGTGTAGGCCAGCTCGCGTTCAAGTTCTTCCACGCGCTGCCGCTCGGTTGCCCCCGCTGCGCCCTTGCCATGCCCGGGTTTTCCGTGCCCGGCATAGGCCGGGCCGGATGCCGGCTGCGCCACATCCTGAAAACTCACCAGCAGCAATTTTTCGCCGCTGTCCTGTACGGGCAGCGGGCGCACGTTGAGATGCACGAGCTGGAAATGGCCGTTGGCCTTGACCGATACTTCGCGGCTCTGGAATGCCGCGCCCTTATCGGCAAATTCTGATCCGGCCGCTTCCTGACCGGCAGCGGCGAGCAGCAGCGCGGCGCGCAATTCCAGTTGCAGCCCCTCGCGCGCCATCTCGATCACGTTGAGCGTCGCCTGGCCGGGCGCCGGGCGCAGGTATTTGCCGGTGTCGCCATGCACATAGAGGAGGTTGCCCTTCACGTCCGTCACCACCGAAGCGGGCGCATAGGACTGCAGCAGCGCCCGTTTGGTCAGTTCGGCAAAGTTGATTTCCCTGGTCTTTTTTACCACTTCGTCCGCTCCTTTCGTGTCGGCGTTTTTGGTCCATACCAGCCCTCCGCCCATCACCGCGCGGGCGGAAGCCATGCTGCCGATGGCCCGGTAAAATTTCCATTTGCGGTTGAGCGGCGCGAACAGGTCAGGGTGGCTGGCGATGCTCTCCGACGGGGAAAGAAACAGCACGCCGCCCGGCTTCAGCGCGTAGTGAAAAGCCGGGATCAGGCGGTTCTGGATTTCCGGCTCCAGATAGATCATCAGGTTGCGGCAACTGAGCAGATCGAGTTTGGTGAACGGCGGATCCTTGATGACATTCTGGATCGCGAACACCACCATTTCGCGGATACTTTTCTTCACGCGGTAGCCCGCATCGTCCTTGGTGAAGAAGCGGCGCAGCCGCTCCGGATCGACATCCTGGGCGATATTGGGCGGATAGGTTCCGGCGCGCGCCACGGCGATGGCGTCATCGTCGAGGTCGGTGGCGTAGAGCAGTATCTTGAATTCCCGATGCGTCTCGTCCATGAATTCGCGCAACAGGATCGCGATGGAGTAAGCCTCCTCGCCGGTGGAGCAACCTGCCACCCAGACGCGGAACACGTAGTCTTCCGGTTTGTCCGCGAGCAGTTGCGGCAGGATTTCCCGCTTCAGCGTGTCGTAAGCCTCCGGGTCGCGGAAAAAATTGGTGACATTGATCAGCAATTCCTTGAACAGCGCTTGCGCCTCGGCCGGATGCTCCTTGAGATAGCGCGCATACACCTCCTTGTCATCGATGTCGTGCATCGACATGCGCCGCTCGATGCGGCGGCCGATGGTGCTCTTCTTGTATTGGGTGAAGTCGTGACCGGTGGCGCTGCGCAACTGCATCAGGATGCGGTTCAGGCCGCCGGTTACGGCGGCGGGCGCTGCCGGCGGCTGGTTCAGGGCGCGTATGCCGGACAGCAGCGCTTCCGGCATTTTTTCCACCGGCAGGACATGGGTGGCGTAGCCGGCGTTGATGGCGCTGTTCGGCATGCCGTCGTATTTCACCGTGGCCGGTTCCTGCACCAGCGACACGCCGCCCGCGCCGAGTATCGCGCGCAGCCCCAGCGTGCCGTCGGTGCCGGTGCCGGACAGGATGATGCCGATAGCCTGTTCGCCCTGATCCTCGGCCAGGGAACGCAGGAAGGCATCGATCGGCATGCGCTGCCCGCGCGGCTGGTCCGGCACGCTCAGTTGCAGCGCGCCGTGGAAGATCGCCATGTCGCGGTTGGGCGGGATCGCATAGACGCTGTCGGGCGCCACCTTCATCTGATCCTGCGCCTCGACCACCGGCATGGTGGTGCTGCGTTGCAGGATTTCGGTGAGAATGCTGGCGTGGCTCGGATCGAGATGCGACACCAGCACAAAGGCCATGCCGCTGTCGGGCGGAACCTTGCGGAAAAATTGTTCGAAGGCTTCCAGCCCGCCGGCGGAAGCGCCGATGCCGACGATGGGGAAGCCGATGGTTTGAGATTCCTGCGATGCCTGCGATGCCTGCGATTCCGGAGCTTCCGGGGCGACGGGTTGGTCCGGGGTTACGGTTTTATTTTTTGGGGCCTTGCTCTTCTTGATAACCACTACGATTCCTTTATATAGAAAACTTGAGCGTGTGAGTGCGTATCCGTGGGAACTCATCATCCGGGATCGCGGGCGTCTCGCCCGCATGCGGACGGGGACGTCCGCGCTCCCGGGCACAAGCTGCGTTCCTTTGCTCCACATGGAAACGATGACAATCTGCGAGGCCGGTATGGTGGACATTTAACATATTAATGTTACCAGTTAAATGATCTCAAATTAACGGAAAACAGCGTTGAGCCACACGCCCATCAGCACCCCGGTCAGCTAGAAATAGCCGCGCATATCATGCTCCGGCCGAATCATGAAACCGGATCAAATTGCCCCCGGCCTCTTTGGCTTGATACATCGCTATATCAGCCCACTTGATGATTTCCTCCGTGCTGGCTGCATGATTGATGAACAGCACCACGCCGATACTCGACGTGCAATGATGCTCGACGGCGGTTTCCGCTTTCATCTCGTGCTCAAGTTTCAGCACGTAGGGTTTGGCCAGTGCGGCGCGGATTTTTTCGGCGACGATGCCGGCCTGCGTGGCGGATTCGGCTTTGTCCACATCCAGCTCACCGAGCATCACCATGAATTCATCGCCGCCGAAACGCGCGACGGTGTCCATCTCGCGCACGCAACCGATGAGGCGATGCGCCGCTTCCACCAGCAGCAAATCGCCCACATCATGCCCGTATGTATCATTGAGCGGTTTGAAGTTATCCAGGTCCAGGAACATCAGCGCAGCATAGCGGCCACTGCGCTTGCTGGCAGCCATTGCTTGCTCCAGCCGGTCATTCAGCAAACGGCGATTGGGGAGTTGCGTCAACGTGTCGTAGAAAGCCAGCGCGCGAATCTGCTCCTCGGCCTGCTTGCGCGCGGTAATGTCGTGCATCATGCCGACGTAGTGGGTGACCTCTCCGGCATCCCCTTTCACCGCAGTGATGGTGAGCCGCTCTGGAAACACGTCGCCGTTTTTGCGCCGGTTCCAGATTTCGCCCTGCCATGCGCCGGTGCGCAGGATGTGCTCCCACATCGCGGCATAAAAGGCCGCGTCATGGCGGCCCGAACTGAGCAGGTGCGGTGTCCGGCCCACGGCTTCCTCTGCCGTGTAGCCGGTGATCCTGGTGAAGGCGCGGTTGACCCGCAGGATTACACCTTGGATATCGGTGACCATTATGCCGTCCTGAGATTCAAAGGCAGTGGCGGCGATGCGAAGCTCTGTCTCAGCCTGTTTGCGCTCGGTGATGTCGGTCAGCACGATGCGCACCACAGGCTCCTCGCCCTCTTTTTTTCAGGCGCAGGCAATCCAACTGGGCGTAAAAGCGGGAGCCGTCGCCGCGCTGGAGTGCCAGTTCACAAGTCAGTTTGGTGTCGTTTTTCAGCACAGACATGAAATGGCGATGCCAGCGGTCGCGGTCCTCCGTGGCAACGAAAGGAGCGAAGCGGTGGTGCGGTAGTTTGTTGCGCTCCACTCCGAGCAGCGCGGCGCCGGTAAGGTTGACTTCGTCGATCATGTCCTGGTGGTTGAGGGTGAGATAACCGTCCGGGGCGAAGTCATAAAAATCCACGTAGCGGTCGCGGGATTTTTCCAGTTCAAGCTGCGCCAGCCGCAATTGCTCGTTCTGCATCTCCAGCTCGATCTGGTGTATCTGGAGTTCATGCAGGAGAATCTCCGGAGGGCGCGGCCTCGGCTTCGGCGCATGGGTGAATTGCGCCTCGGCGGCAGTGCGCAACGGGTTTTGATTGCCTGGCTTCTTGTTCATGGAATCTCCTTACAGCCTCGGAGGGTGCTGAGCATCGTCTCGACATCGACCATCTTGTCGCGCGGCGCGCCGCGCCGCTCCCCGCGCGCCACCTCCACGTCATCGAGCCGCTTCCAGTCGTCGAAGGATACGATTTGCACACCCTGCTGACGAAGCAAGGAGTCGATCGCCTCGCGCTCCGGAAGCTCGCGCGCCTCGAGCCCGGCGCCATCGGCGATCATGTGCTCGACGACATGGGCGGACGCGCCCTTGTGTGAGCCGATGAGCCCCTGCGGCCCGGTGCGCGCCCAGCCGACGACGTATTCGTTGGCGACCACGCTGCGGCTGACGGGATCGACGACGCGCCCGTCTTCGTTGGCGATGACCCGCGCTTTTTCGTCGTAGGGGACACCGGCGATCCGCGTGGCGGCAAATCCGATCGCGGGCAACACCATGCCGACATCGAGGATTTCGGTCTCGCCGGTGCCGCGTGCGCTGACCGTGCCATCCGGTTGAACCTCGAGGCGGTTTTTTTCGAGCACCAAGCCGGCCACCTTGCCGTCCGCGCCGGCGATCACCTCGGTCGGCGAGACGCGGAAACGCAGGTGAAGTTTCTTCCCCCTTCCACCGGGCTGCCGCGCGGCGAAGGACTGGAGAATCCTCAGATTCTTCTCCTGCTGCGAACCGCCAGCGGCTTCCGGGATGACGCAGCCCGCCAGTTCTTCCGGGGCGACAATCGGGTCGACGTCTTCCATTTCGCCGAATTCCTTCAGTTCGCGCGGCGTGAACGAGGCCTGCTCCGGCCCGCGCCGCCCGAGGATATAAACCTTGCGCACTTTACTGT
>CAYGIF010000023.1:8866-20873 GCA_964349865.1 uncultured Gallionella sp.
CTTTACTGTTGCGCAGAGCCTCCAGCGCGTGTGCGGCAATATCGGTCTTTTCCAGTTCGGCGGGCGTGCGCAGCAATATCCGCGCGGCGTCGATGGCGACGTTGCCGTTGCCCACCACCGCGACGCGGGACACCGACAAGTCGATCTTGGCGTGGCGGTAGTCGGGGTGCCCGTTGTACCAGCCGATGAACACCGTCGCCGGCGTGCAGCGCGCGATACCCTCCCCCGGGATGCCGAGACGGCGGTCGTCCTCGTTGCCCACCGCGTAGACAATCTGGTGGTAATGCCGGCGCAAGTCCTCCACCGTCACGTCGCGCCCGAGACACACGTTGCCCAAAAACCTGAAGGTGGGGCGCGCGGCGGTTTTTTCGTAAACGCGGGTGACCGCCTTGATGCTCTGATGGTCGGGCGCGACGCCTCCCCGCACCAGCCCGTACGGGGTGGGGAGGCGGTCGAACATGTCGACATGGACTGCCGTGTCGGTGCGCCTGAGCAGCGCCTCCGCAGCGTAGAAGCCGGCAGGCCCGGAACCGATGATTGCGACACGCATGAACTACCTCCGCAATTGAGAAAATGTGCCTCGCATAATAAATGGCTCCCGCTTATTGTTTTCAACTCATGCTATTGCGGGCTGCCCATTCCTGTATCAGGCTGAACCCCACCGCAAGCAGCGTCGGTCCGATGAAAACGCCGACAAAGCCGAAGGCGAGCACCCCGCCCATCACACCGAATAAAACCAGGATGAAAGGCAGGTTGCTGTTGCGGCTGATAAGCAAGGGTTTCACCACGTTGTCCACGCTGCTGATCAGGAAAAATCCCCACAGCAGCATGAAAATTCCCCACCCAACAGTGCCCTGGTAGAACAGCCAAGCGGCCGCGCCGCCCCATATCAGGGGTGGCCCAACCGGAATCAGGGAGAATAAGAAAGTAGCTGCACCGAGCAGCAGCGCTGCCGGCACGCCTGCAATAGCGAAACCGATTGTCGCCATTAAACCCTGCGCCAGTGCGGTTCCCAATAGCCCGTACATGACGCCCTGCACGGTGTTGTTGATGATGCCGATGACATTCGCCGCATGGGTTCCGACCACCCGGTCCATCGCCACGCTGAGGAAACGCATCAACGCCTCGCCATCGCGATAGAAGAAGAAACTGACGAACGCGGCCAGACTCATTTCCATGACCCCCTGCCCAAGCAGGATTCCGCCCGCAAGCAGAAAATCCTTGGCTGGTTCCAGCAAACGTTTCGCCAGTGCGAGCATTTCTTCCCGGCTGGTGGCGATCAGGTGCCAATATCCATCGACTGGCCCGCCGACTATCGGCACCCCCTTTACCCAGGCCGGGGGCTCCAGCGGCCCGGCCTCGACGACCTGCTTGATCCCATCGTAAAAGGCGGTAACGTTATCGGAAAGATTGTATGCCACCAAAGCCAGCGGCAGGATAACCACGAGTGCCAGCGACAGCGTCATGGTAAACGCGGCTATGTTTTGCCTGCCCTTCACCCTGCGCAACAACCAGATATAAAGAGGCCAGGTCGAGATACACACCACGGCGGCAAGCAGCGTCGCGGTCAGAAACGGCCTCAGCACCCAGAAACAACCCGCCACCAGAATGAACACGGCGGCAAGTAGCGCGAATTTTTCAAGGCGTTTTTCCATGGAGTTGTATCCCTTGCTAACCCGGGGAGTCAAAGCCCCCAATCAGGCATTCTTTAGTGAACTGGTAATATGAGACTGGCAATCTATCCAGCGCCAGCGGCGAATAAATCGAGTCCGGTTTTTTTCATGGTCAGCTCAATTTGGGCGGCATCAAATTTTCTGGATGGATAAGTCAACATGCATGGTCCGGATTATGCCGAAAACCCTTTCAAATGCATAAAGGATATTTGTAACTTCTCCAGCATTTGATTATTTAGCGCCATGGTTAATCCATTGGGCTCTACGAATGACAGCAGGGTGCGCCTGGCATTTCAGTAACCCTCTGCTGAAAGCTTATGCTGATTTGTCTTTTCTTCATTGTGTGTACGTAGCATGATAACCGCTTGGAGGAAATGCTGATGTATATAAGGAAGATTGGTTATGCGGGCATCGCAAAACTTGCAGCAGCGCTTTACCTGGCGCTGCTCGCAGGTTGCGGCTCAATACCCATCATGGTGCCCGACATGGCGATACAGCCATCTCGTCCTGTGCAGTTCGACGGTGCGCATGGCCCCCTGACTGCCAAGCAGAGCAAGGCGATTCTTGCCAAGCTTAAAAAAAATGGTGAAGACACCAATATCTTCGATAAACATCTGGCACTGGAAGCGGAGATTGTCGGCAGCCCGCTGGTGGTGGGCAACAAAGTGGAGCTGCTGGTAGATGGCCCGACAACTTACAACTCCATGTCCGCAGCCATCGAGAATGCGAAGGACCATATCAATATGGAGACCTACATCATCGAAGATGATGAGATCGGGCGGCATTTTGTTGAGCTATTAATCGGCAAGCAACGCAACGGTGTGCAGGTAAACCTTATTTACGATAGCGTGGGGGCAATCAACACGCCCAGAGAATTCTTCAACCCGCTGAAAGAAAGCGGCGTGAATGTCCTGGAATTCAATCCGATTAATCCGCTCAATGCGCGCAGAGGCTGGCAAGTCAACCGGCGTGATCACCGTAAACTATTGATCGTGGATGGGCAGGCCGCCTTTGTCGGCGGCATCAATATCAGCAGCGTGTACTCCAGCGGGTCATTCGGCAGATTCAGATCGACCAAAGACAATCCGCCATGGCGTGATACCCATTTGCGTATGGCGGGGCCGGTGGTCAGCGAATTCCAGAAACTGTTTATGGCGACATGGAGCGAGCAAAAAGGCGGGCCATTGGCATCCAGAGATTATTTCCCCGAGCCTGCCAGCAAGGGCAATGAGGTAGTGCGCGCCATCGGCAGTTCGCCAGAGGAGCCTTACAGCCAGATCTATGTAACCTTGCTCTCCGCCATCAATAGCGCGGAAACCCGGGTTTTTCTGACCAATGCCTACTTTGTCCCCGATCCGCAACTGCTTGCCGCACTGAAGGAGGCGGTTCAGCGCGGAGTAGATGTGAGGCTGTTGTTACCCGAAAAAATTGATTCGGTAATGGTGTTTTATGCATCGCGTTCTTATTACGATGAGCTGCTGAGCGCCGGCGTAAAAATCTATCAGCGGCAGGATGCGTTGCTGCATGCCAAAACCGCGCTCATCGACGGTGTCTGGTCAACCGTAGGCTCAACCAATCTCGACTGGCGTAGTTTCCTCCACAATCAGGAACTCGATGCCGTCATGCTGGGGCAGGATTTCGGTGCGCAAATGCAGGCCCTGTTCGAGAAAGACCTGGAATCGTCCAAACTCGTTACGCTTGAAGCGTGGAGAAAACGTTCAATCGGCGCCCGCATCAAGGAAAGGGCGGCGCGTTTGTGGGCACACTGGTTGTGAGCCGTCAGTATGCACTGAATCGAACCGGGCTTTTACAATGCGGCAGATATTTCGAATGAGGATAAGGTGTATGTGTTTTAACCAGGCATTCAAGTCAAGATCGTTGCGGTGGCTGCCGGTTTTTTTGCTTATCTGCGGGGCAGGGTTCGCCAGCGAGAGGGCTTTTGGCGCCGAGTCAAATATATCCAACGTACCGCTACGCGCCAAGTACATAGAATTGGGCAAGCAGCTAATCAACAATCCGTATCAACGCGCGCTCTATCTTGATTCTGCGGAATCCTCGCACGATTTGAAGGGCGAAATCTATGCCGTGATCGATTATCCGTTTGCCGCCGTCAACGCGGCGCTCAACAACCCGGCACATTGGTGTGATGTGCTCATACTGCACATGAATGTCAAATACTGCCATGCTTCCAGCAGCAAGGCGGGCACTGTCCTCGCCGTAAATCTAGGCAGGAAATACTATCAGCCGCTGGCGGACGCCTATCGTCTCGAATTCAACTATCGCGGGGTGGTCACGACGCCGGACTATTTCGCAGTGGAACTCAATGCCGAGAACGGACCCTTGAGCACCCATGACTATCACATCTGGGTTGAAGCCACGCCGGTTGAAGTTGGACGCACCTTCCTGCATGTCACCTATGCCTATGCCTTTGGTTTAACTGGCCGTCTCGCCATGCAAGGCTACTTGGCAACAATCGGCAGGGGTAAGGTTGGGTTTACCGTCACCGGCAAACTGTCCAATGGCCAGCCTGCTTATATTCAAGGGGTACGCGGAGTGGTGGAACGCAACACCATGCGCTATTACCTGGCTATCGATGCTTATCTTGCCGCGTTGACCAAACCGCCCGGGGATCAGTTAGAGAAACGAATGCAGTATTGGTATAACGCCACTGATCAATACGCCCGCCAGCTGCATGAAGTAGAGCGGGATGATTACTTCGCAATGAAACGTAAAGAATATCGGCGCCAGCAAGTGCCCCAGTAGGTTATATAAACCATTGAGCCATGTGCCATTGGTTTTAAAGCAGCCTTTCGAAGCCCGTCAAGGGCCGCTGCCTTTGCCATTCCGGTCGTCGAACGAGCAGCTATCGGCATGAATGTGCCCTTTGTAATGATCCTCGAACGCGCGGCAGATGTCCGGCTTGAAAAGCCACTGATGGTCGGGCGTGGTGAAGCGCTTCGCGTCGATCGGGAATTCCTGCTGCTGGTAAACCTCGACAATCTGCACCTCGTCGGGCTTGATGCCGTTCTGGTGCAGGTATTCCACCAGGCCGCAAATCGTGTCCGCAAGGTAGGAGTTGTATTCCTCGCTCCCTTCAAGAATGCGCACCCTGGCTTCGTAGGTATAGGGCAGGCTCTTGTCGTATTTTGATTTCGGACCGAGTATTTTTTCAAACAAACCCATGGCTTTCCCTCCCCGAAGACAACTGCATCACCAATGCAGCGCGCGGAATTGCGCGGTCTTTTTCAGTTGATGATGCTGCATGCGGCTCACCACGCTGTCCAGCACGTCCAGCGCGTTGAAGATATACGGCCCTTTGTTGAGCATCACGCACTCGGCGCGCTCCGCCATCGCGGCATCGGTGATCTCGGCGCGCGACGGGATGTCCTGCTTGACCATACTCTCCAGCACCTGCGTCGCCCAGATCACCGGCACATGCGCCGCTTCGCAAAGCCACAGGATTTCTTCCTGGATTTCCGCGAGCCGGTCATAGCCGATTTCCACCGCCAGGTCGCCGCGCGCGATCATCACGCCGAACGGATGCCGCCCGGCGCCGTGAACGATGATTTCCGGCAGGTTCCTCACCCCGGCAGGCGTTTCGATCTTGGCGACAATAGCCATGTCCTGCTTGCCGCGCGCCCGCAGTTCGGCGCTCAGTTTATCGATATCCTCCGCGCTTTGCACGAAGGAAAGCCCGACGATGTCGGCGATTTCCACGGCGCAATCCAGCGCGTTCAGGTCGTCATCGTTCAGGATCGGCAGCGCGATTTTGCTGTCTGGGAAATTGAGCCCTTTCTCCGCGCCGATGATCTCGCCCTGCTGGCGCGCGCGCGTGATGCGCAGCCACGCGCCTTTCTTGTCCAGCTTTTCGATGACCGCGCCGATGCGCCCGTCATCGATCCACGCCTTATGCCCGACCTTGAGAAAATCGAACACCCCGGGCTCGCTGCACGAAATATGCGCCGGTTTGGTTACCTTGCCGGCGGCATTGCGCTTTTCCGGCTTGCCCGCGATATCTTCGCGCGCCAGCAGCAGCAGGTCGTCCTGGAACATGCGAATCTTCGCCGGCGGCGGGATGAAGTCGCCGCTCGCCGCCGTCGCATCGGCGCCCTTGTTGCGCTTGGCCTGATGCCGCAAGGTCGTGCCGATACCGATATACGCGCCCGCGTCGCAGGCAGCCAGCACCTCGACGGGCGACAGCCGTTCCATAACCAGCAGGCGACGCTCGCGCTTGCGCAAATCCTCGAACAGGATGCTGTCGCCAGCCTTGATTTTGTCCAGCCAAGCGGCGGGGACGCTCAGACGCGCCGGGACGCGCTGGCCGATTTTGTTGACCGCCGCACCGCAGCCGGGCGCGCCGGACGCATCGAGAATCACCCGGCCGGGCTGCACCACCCGGCCGCGCTCGTCGCGTTTGACCCCGAGGTGCAGCACGGCCGGCCCGGCCGCCATGAATGAAGTGCGCAATTTCGGCCCGGCCAGGTCCATCAGTATCTTGCACGGCCGCCCGGTTTCCTTTTCCGCGCGGCGCAGATGCCCGGCCATGTTGCGCCATGCCGCCTCGTTGTCGTGCGCGCAGTTGATGCGCGCGCAATTCATGCCGCGCACCAGCAGGTCGCGCACATACAGGTATTCCTCGGCCGCTTCGCCAGGCAGCGTCACCATGAAGCGCGTCCAGCGTTTCTGCGGCGCATCGCCCAGCAGCAGGCCGGTATGCCGTTTCAACAATGCCTGGTCGCGCCCGATGGCGCGCGCAGAATCGGGAATATGCCGCGCCGGGCGCGCCTCGCCGACCATGTGCTGCAACACATGAATCACCGAATCCAGCGTCAGCAGCACATGCGCCTCGCAGCGCCCCAGCGATGACAGGCCGAGCATGGCGAGCTGTTGCTGCAGGGCGCGCAGGTCATGGCGGCGCAGGCCGACATATGCGGCCAGATTGGTCGCGCTGGGAATGAAGGTGCGGTTTTTCAAATGCGGCCGCCACTTGCGCAGCAAGTCCTGCTGGGTTTCTTCCACTGCGGCGCGCAGCGCCTGCACCGTCTCCAGCAGCTCCTTCAGATCGAATGTCGCTCTTGTGTAAGCCATATCGCTACCCTCTGTAAATCTGCCGCTGCTTCCTGGCACGCCACTTCCATATCACCGCCACGCGCCACGCCACGCGCACCGCAAAATATCCGGCGATTGCCAGGCTCGCGGCGAACAGCGGCAGGCCGATCAGTAGCGGTTCGCCAAGCTGCGTCAGCCAGCCCCACAGCTCGCCCGGCCAGTTATACCAGTGTAATTCAGGAAATGCCGGCTGCACCAGCGCCGCGCCGTCGCGCTTGCCGCTCACCCATGCGCCGAGCTCATAAGCCAGCACATACAGCGGCACGATGGTGAACGGATTGGTGTAAAGCGTGGTAAATGCCGCCACCGGCAAATTGACGCGCAGCAGCACCGCCAGCAGCGCGGCAGAAACCATCTGCAACGGCCCGGGAATCAGCCCGCAAAACAGGCCGATCGCCACCCCGCCCGCGACCGAGCGGCGATGCAGATGCCACAGGTTGGGATGATGCAGCCAGCCGCCGAACGGCTTCAGCCAGCGATGGCTTTTCACCGTTTCGTGATGCGGCAGGAACTTGCGGAAGAGTTTGCGCATGGCCTCATTCTACCAGCCGCTCCGGTCGCGCAATTCCATAAAAATATCCGCAACGTTAAATGTGAAATAATGCGCAAACAATCCGCCCCATCAATATCCGGACATGCTATCCACCTCGCTGAAACGCTACGCTTACCTTTCCATAGCCGCCGCGCTCGCCACCATCCTGCTCAAGGGCTTGGCCTGGTGGCTGACCGGCTCGGTCGGGTTGCTTTCCGATGCGCTCGAATCCTTCGTCAATCTGGCCGGGGCGCTGATGGCGCTGGCGATGCTGTCGCTGGCGGAAACGCCGGCGGACGACACGCATGCGCACGGGCACGGCAAGGCGGAGTATTTCTCCAGCGCCTTCGAAGGGTTTCTGATCCTGGTCGCCGCCGTCAGCATCGGCTACGCGGCGGTGGATCGCCTGCTCCATCCGCAAGCGATCGAATCCGTCGGTATCGGGCTGGGCGTATCGGTGATGGCTTCGCTGATCAACCTCGCGACCGCGCGCATCCTGATGACGGTGGGGCGCCAGCACAACTCCATCACCCTGGAAGCGGACGCCCACCACCTGCTTACCGACGTGTGGACTTCGGCGGGCGTGATTCTCGGCGTCGGCTTGGTGTGGATGACCGGCTGGCTGTGGCTCGACCCGGTCATCGCGCTGCTGGTGGCGGCGAACATCGTCTGGACCGGCTGGCAACTGCTGCACCGCTCCGCTTCGGGCCTGATGGACGAGTCGATCCCCGAAGATCAGATCAAGGCAGTCGAGGCCGTGCTGGAAAATTACCGCCGGCAGGGGTTGGATTTCCATGCGCTGCGCACCCGGCAGGCAGGCATGCGCGCCTTCGTCACGCTGCATGTCATGGTGCCCGGCGCGTGGACGGTGCAGCAAGGCCACGACTGGCTGGAACGGATCGAGGCCGACATCATCCGTGCGGTGCCCCGCGCCCATGTGACTACCCATCTCGAGCCGATGGAAGACCCCGTGTCCCTATCAGATCAGACACTGGACCGCATCGCCTGAAGGAATTTGTGCTGATCTAAAGGCCTGCTTTGGAATAGATGAAACAATTCAATCCATAGGCAGATGCTCTGTAGGGGCGGATTTATCCGCCCACGGGCGAATGAATTCGTCCCTACAGCGACCTCTACACTTGTAAAGCGCTACACTAGCGCATGGTCGTCTTCGCCATTTTTTTTGCGCTGGGCGTGTGGCTGCTGCAACAGCAGGCCGCGCTGCCGGATTTTGCGTGGGCGTGGCTGCTGCCGATCTTCCCTTTCACCCTTTACCCTTTGCGCCGCAGCAACCTGCTTGCCCGTTCCATCCGCCTCCTGCTGCTCGCCGCCTTCGCCTGCGGAGCGGGTTTCTATCACGCCGCATGGCAGGCCGAACAACGTCTTGCCGTGAGCCTGCCGGATGAATGGCAGGGGCGCGACATCGAAGTGATCGGCGTGGTTGCGGAACTGCCGCGCCGTTACGAGCGCGGCTTGCGCTTCGGCTTCGACGTGGAACAAACCGTCACGCCGCAAGCCAGCGTGCCCGCGCATATCTATCTCAGCACCTATTCCGACGACAAGACCGCGCCGCTCGAATTGAGGGCCGGGGAACGCTGGCGGCTCACATTGCGCCTCAAGCAGCCGCATGGCACGGCGAACCCGCACGGTTTCGACTTCGAACTATGGGCGCTGGAGCGCAATATCCGCGCAGTAGGTTACATGCACAACAAGGGCGATAACCGGCGCATCGACGCATTGGCGGGCGGCTTCGGCTACCGCATCGAAACCTGGCGCGAAGCGGTGCGCGACAAATTCAATGCGACGCTCGGCGGTGCGCCTTACGCCGGGGTGTTGAGCGCACTCGCTATCGGCGACCAGAACAGCATCCCGCCTTCGCAATGGCAGGTGTTCACGCGCACCGGCGTGAATCATCTGATGAGCATCTCCGGCCTGCATATCACGATGCTCGCCAGCCTCGCCTTTGCCGTCGCCTACTGGCTGTGGCGGCGCAGCGCGCGACTGACCCTGTTCCTGCCCGCGCGCAAGGCCGCCGCTTTGGCCGCATTGCTGGCGGCCATCGGCTATGCATTGCTGTCCGGCTTCGCCGTGCCCGCGCAGCGCACCGTGTATATGGTCGGCGCGGTCGCCGCCGCGCTGTGGCTGAACCGCAATTTTTCGCTCGGGCAAATTCTGAGCATCGCGCTGCTCGGCGTGCTGATCCCCGATCCCTGGGCGGTGATGTCGGCGGGCTTCTGGCTGTCGTTCGGCGCGGTGGCGCTGATCCTGTATGTGACGGCACATCGCATCGGGCGCAGCCATTGGCAGCGAGAGGGTGACGGCGAAGCCGTCGGGCACCCCTCGGCGTACCCCTTGCGGGTGCTAGCGGAATACGCCAGCGTGCAATGGGCGATGGCCATCGGGCTGACGCCGCTGCTGCTCGGACTGTTCCAGCAAGCCTCGCTGGTCTCGCCGCTCGCCAACGCCGTCGCGATTCCGCTGGTGAGCCTGGTCGTCGTGCCGCTCGCGCTGCTCGGTGCGGCGCTGCCGCCCAGTTTCAGTTATGGGGAAGCGCCGCTATGGCTGGCGCATATCGCGATGGATGGCGCGATGCGTTTCCTAGAATGGCTGAACGCTCTGCCGCAGGCGGTATGGACGCAGCACGCGCCGCCCGCATGGAGCGTCGCCGCCGCGATGCTGGGCGTGTTGTGGATACTGCTGCCGCGCGGCTTTCCGGCGCGCTGGCTGGGCTTTTTGCTGCTGCTGCCGATGTTTCTGAACAAGCCGGAACCTCCCGCGCAAGGCGCGTTGCGCCTGATCGTGTTCGATGTCGGCCAAGGTCTGGCCGTCGCCGCGCAGACCCGCAATCATGCGCTGCTCTACGACACCGGCCCGGATTTTTCCGGCGAGGCCGACAGCGGCAACCGCATCCTGATTCCCGCATTGCGCGCGCTCGGCATCGCCGAACTGGACGGCCTGATTCTCAGCCACGACGACAGCGATCATACCGGCGGCGCCGCCTCGATCATGCAGGCGATGCCGCTCGGCTGGCTCTCGTCTTCGCTGCCCGCCATGCACCCGCTGCTGCAATCGGCGACTCATACGCGGCGCTGCCGGGATGGCACAAGCTGGAACTGGGACGGCGTGCAGTTCGAGATACTGCACCCCGCAAGCGGCAACGGCGGCGCGAAAAAACCGCACGATAACGACCGGAGCTGCGTGCTGCGCATCGGCATTGGAGAGCAAAGCGTGTTGCTGGCGGGAGACATCGAGAAGAATTCCGAAATGCGCCTGATCCGTGAGCATGCCGATAAATTATTTACCAGCCTGCTGGTCGTGCCGCATCACGGCAGCAAGAGTTCATCGAGCTACGAATTCGTCGCCGCCACGCTGCCGGATTTTGCGGTGTTCACCGCCGGCTACCGCAACCGTTTCGGCCATCCGAAAGAAGAAGTGCTGCAACGCTACGCCGACAGCGGCGCGGAACTGCTGCGCTCGGACGAGGACGGCGCGATTCTGGTCGAAATGAACGCGCAGGGCTTGCAGGTGGAACGCTACCGCAAGGCGCATCGCCGCTACTGGACGCATACGCCGCGTCAATAACGCTTACTCCTCAATAGGCAGCGGAATATCGTAGGGTGCATTCCATGCACCAAATATCAATGGTGCATGGAATGCACCCTACATTGCTATTTCGAAAGAGAAATGGAATTACTTCTTTTTGCCCGGGATGCCGCCAAAATTGCTGAAATTCAGAACCACGCTGGCCGCGCCGGTTTGCGGAGCCACTTCCAGTTTTTTGGTCGCATAGACGGTCATCGTTTTGCTTTCTTCGTCATAGATGGCCATCGGCATGTAGCCGTCATCGACAAACTGTTTTATTATTTTCCTGACTTCCCTGTGCGATTCTTCATTTTCTTGCGGCATGACCAATTCTTTTTTGGCCTGCATGCCTATATGCAGGAAATCCGGTATGCAATTACCGGGTTTGATCGCGGCAATGGCCGTTATGCACTGTTTTTTGCCCCAATCTTCCGGCGTGTCGTAATAATGAAAGACCGCATGTGCAAATGTTTTTGCATCAACGTCGTCCGTGCAGCTTATATAAAATATGTGCTGCATCTTCTCTGTCGAGAAGCCCACTTCATAGGTGTTAATGTTCTGTTCCGTTGCCATTTCGTTTTGCCTTTAGCACATTCGGCGTTTGCCGGTAAAAATTACGTTGGTAAAAACAATAGTTGGTGATGAATATTCTGTTAATTCAGGGCATTGCTTCTGTAGGTGCGGATTTATCCGCACATAACCTGCTGTTCGTGCGAATAAATTCGCACCTACAACCCCGCCGGCTGATTTTTCCAGATTGATGAATCGTTTTTGCGGCGGCGATTATAACCCGGCAGTTATCCGACAACCCCATCCGCTATAATCTGCGGCGAATTATCACTGTTTGCCGATATGCCCGCCATCCTTCTGCTGCCCGACCTGCTCATCAATCAAATCGCCGCCGGCGAGGTGATCGAGCGCCCCGCGTCGGCACTCAAGGAATTGCTGGAGAACAGCCTCGACGCAGGCGCGACCGAAATCGCGGTGCAACTGGAAGGCGGCGGCGTCAAACTACTACGTGTCCGCGACAACGGCAAGGGCATCGCCAAAGACGATTTGCCGCTGGCGCTGATGCGCCACGCCACCAGCAAGATCGCTTCGCTGGATGATT
>CAYGIF010000024.1:0-20463 GCA_964349865.1 uncultured Gallionella sp.
GCGAACAGGGCGACCCCGCCCAGCACCGCATCGTGCGTCTGGCCGATATACAGCAACGCGCCGGCCAGCGGCGCGGCGACGCAAGGTCCCATGATGATGGCGGACAGCGCGCCCATCGCGAACACGCCGGACAGGTGTCCGCCGTGCAGGTGGTTGCTGGTGTCGGTCAGTTTGCTTTGCCAGGAACTGGGCAGTTGCAACTCATATAAGCCGAACATGGACAGCGACAGCAGCACGAACAGCGCGGAGAAACTGCCCAGCACCCAGGGCGTCTGCAGCGCGTTGGAAATCAGGCTGCCGGAAAATCCCGCCGCCACCCCGGCTGCGGCGTAAGTGATCGCCATGCCCAGTACATAAGCCAGCGACAGGATGAAGGCGTGCATCCTGGTGATATTGTGGCCGCGCCCGACGATGATGCCGGACAGGATGGGGATCATCGGAAACACGCAGGGAGTCAGTGCGAGCAGCAGCCCTGCGCCGAAGAAAAAGGAAATAATCAGCCAGAAACTGCCGCCCTTGAAGAGCTGCGCGATCCGCGAGTTTTCAGTGTCCGGCAGGCTTGTCGAAGCGGCCGGCAGCGGCGTGATGAGCGACGGGGGCGGCGCTTCGGTCATCGCCGGGACGGGCGGCGCGCGCTGGCCGGTTTTGGCATCCGGCAGGTCAAGCCGCATCGCCTTCTTGATCGGCGGATAGCATAGCCCTTCGTCGCTGCAGCCCATATAGGTGGCGTTCAATGTCATGCCGGCGGCGGCGTCACGCGGGCGTTCCAGGGTGATCTCGGCCTGGAACGAGCGATGAAACACTTCGGTGTTGCCGAAAGAGGGATCCTGCTTCATTTCGCCTCGCGGCAGATTCACCGCCAGGATTTTGGCCGTGCCATCGCCGGTCTCGAACTTGATTTTGTCGCGGTATAAATAGTAGCCCGGCGTCACGTTGAAGCTGGCCAGCAGGGTTTGCGCATCGCGTACCGCGACTTGCAGGCCGAAAGCCTGATCCGGCGGCAGAAAATTGGGCTGCTTGCTGCCGCCCAGGCCGGGCAGGCGGTCCAGCAAGCTTTCCGCATTTGCGGCGGGAGCCATAAAGCATAACAACAGCAATAGTGCAAAACGCATGGGTTATTCCTTGAAGGCGTTGGTTTCCCGGCTTACCCAGTCCAGAAAGGCGGGCAAGCCGGTCGTTACAGGGACAGCGATAATTTCGGGAAGTTCGTAAGGGTGCGCCGCGCGGATCAGTTGCTCGAGGCGCGGATAGGCGGCGCTTGTGGTCTTGATCAGCAGTGGCACTTCGGCGGCGGTTTCGATTCGACCCTGCCAGCGGTAGGTCGAGACGCAGGGCGCGAGCTGGTTCACGCAGGCCGCGACCCGCTCCTCGATCAGCCGCTGCGCCAGTTGCCCGGCGGCTTGCGTGTCCGGCAGGTTGGTAATCACTAGTAAAATGTCGCTCATTCGGGTGCCCGGCCAGAAGTTTTTCGGCTCGCGAAACGCAACCCCAGTTGCAACAATTCGTCCCACACGTCGCCCTGGCGCAGACCCTTGATGGTCTTGTCCAGGCGCGCGGCCTGAAGCAGGGCGCGTTCGATATGCGGAAATTTCACGCGGCGCGCCGCATTCTCGATCAGCCCCAGCCGGTCTTTGCGCACCCGCAGGTCGCGCAGCGCGTTGCTTATGTTGTCGCCACGCTGCGCCGCTTGCAGCACCTTGCCGAGCGTGCGGATGTCCTCGCCGACCGCCCACAGCACCAGTACGGTGGCGGTTCCTTCGGCGCGCAGCCCGTCGAGGATGCGCGCAAAACGCGATGCGTCGCCGTTCAGCATGGCTTCCGAGAGCTTGAAAATATCGTAGCGCGCCACGTCCATCACCGCATCCTTGACCTGCTCGAACGACAGTTGCCCGGACGGGAACAGCAGCGCGAGTTTCTGGATTTCCTGGAACGCCGCGAGCAGGTTGCCTTCGCAACGGTCGGCGAGAAACTCCAGCGTGGCCTCGGCGGCGGTTTGCTCCTGCCGTTTCAGCCGTGCTGCAATCCAGCGCGGCAGCGCATTGCGCGGGATATCGTCGGCGGAAACCATCACGCCGTGTTTTTCCAACGCGCCGAACCACTGGCTTTTCTGCGCGGTCCAGTCCATTTTGGGCAGTGAAATCAGTGTCAGGATGTCCGGGCTCAGGTTGGCGACATAGTCCTGCAACGCCTGCCCACCCTCGGTGCCGGGTTTGCCGGACGGGATGCGCAGGTCGATGACCTTGCGTTCGGCAAACAGCGAAAGGCTTTGCGCGCTGTTGCGCAACTCGCCCCATTTGAAATGCTGTTCCGCGATGAATGTCTCGCGTTCGCTGTAGCCGGTCGCGCGCGCCGCGGCGCGGATGCTGTCCGCCGCCTCGACAGCCAGCAGCAGCGCGTCGCCGTACACCACATACAGCGGCTTGAGGCCGGAGGCGAGGTGGCGCGGCAGGTCTTCGCTGGCGATCGGCATGGGAATTATTGCGGCTGCGGCTTGGCGCGGCTCAGGCGGCGCATGATCTGTTGCACCATGTCGGAGCGCATGCTCTGGTAGAGCAGGGTTTCCTCGGCCTCCTTGGCGAGAATCTTGGTGTCGTCATAAGAATAATCGCGGCGCAGCATGATTTCCTCGGCGGGTATCCAGTCCTGCTGCTTGAGGTCATAAGCGCGCAACGAAACGCGGTAGCGCAACTGGAACTCGTTCACGCGCCCGCTGCCGCCCAGTGTCAGAATCTGCTTCTCCGGAGCTTCAAAAGCGATGTTGAGCACCACATCGGCCTGCTCGGCGGTGTTTACCAGTTTCACCTTGTTGGCTTGCAGATTGCGGCGCAGGTCGGCGATGAAAGGCGTGCCGGGGTTGGCCGCATCCAGATATAACGTATCGAACGGCATCCCCGACTGTCCGCGCAGATGGAAGCCGCAGGCAGTCAGCAACAAAACAATCAACAGCAATAAGGTACGCATAGCCATATTCCCAAACCGGATAAACCGGAAAATTTGCGACCAGCGCAGGGCAGAACGCATTGCGGTTCCGCCGAATGAACTCCAATCGCGGCGGAACGCCCCTGCGGGGCTTCCGCCCTACACAACAATGTTAATCAAACGGCCCGGCACGATCACGATCTTTTTCGGCGCCGCGCCCGCCAATTGTTTTTCGACGGCGTGGTGCGCAAGCGCCAACTGTTCCAGCGTCGCTTTATCGGCGGTCTTGGCAACCGTCAGATTGCCGCGCAGCTTGCCGTTCACCTGGATCACGATTTCGATCTCATCCTGCACCAGCGCGGCTTCATCCACTTCCGGCCAAGGAGCGGACAGGATATCGTCACCGTAACCGAGCTCTTGCCATAGCGCTTGCGTGATGTGCGGCGTAATGGGCGAGAGTAGGCGCAGCAAAATAGAAAAGCCTTCTCCCATAATCGCCAAATCAGCTTCAGCTCTTGGGAATTTTCCTTGGGCGTCGGCTTCTTCCAGTCTCGGAAGTTCTTCGAGAGTGTTCAGCAGTTTCATGCACGCGGAGACCACCGTGTTGAACTGCTTTTTTGCCACATCGTAGTTAGCTTGTTTAAGAATCGCGTGGATTTGGAAGCGAATATCTTTTTGGCCTGGAGATAGCGAAACCGAATCGAAATTGCTTTGTTGATTAAAAGGTCTGATGTTCTCGTAGCCGTATGCCCACACCCGCTTGAGGAAGCGGAACGCGCCTTCCACACCCGCATCCGACCATTCCAGCGACTGCTCCGGCGGCGCGGCGAACATCATGAACAGGCGCGCGGTGTCGGCGCCGTATGCGTCGATGATCGCCTGCGGGTCGACGCCGTTATTTTTCGACTTGGCCATTTTTTCGGTGCCGCCGATAAACACCGGCAGGCCGTCGGCCTTGAGCGTCGCGCCGACCGGACGACCGCGCTCGTCGGTTTTGACTTCCACTTCTGACGGGTTGATCCACTGCTTCCTGTCATGGGCATCCTCGCGGTAGAACGTCGGCGCGATAACCATGCCCTGAGTGAGCAAGTGGGTGAAAGGTTCATCGCCCTGCACCAGCCCCTCGTCGCGCATCAGCCTGTGGAAGAAGCGCGCATACAGCAGATGCAGGATCGCGTGTTCGATGCCGCCGATATATTGGTCCACCGGCAGCCAATGTCTGGCGCGCTTGTCCACCATTCCGGTAGTGCAATCCGGGCTGGCATAGCGCGCGTAATACCAGGAAGACTCGACGAAAGTGTCCATCGTGTCGGTCTCGCGCTTCGCCGCCTTGCCGCACTGCGGGCAGGTGGTCATATAAAATTCCGGCATCTTCGCCAGCGGCGAACCCGCGCCGTCAGGCACCACGTTCTCGGGCAACACCACGGGCAATTGTTCGTCCGGCACCGGCACATCGCCGCAGGTGAAACAATGAATGATCGGGATCGGGCAGCCCCAGTAGCGTTGCCGCGAAATGCCCCAATCGCGCAGGCGGAACTGGCTGCGTTTTTTGCCGAGCCCCATTGCCAGCAGATAGGTGGAAATCGCGTCGAACGCCTCCTGGAAATTCATGCCGTTGTAATTCCCCGAGCAGACCAGCGTCCCATATTGCGTATTTGGCGATTCGAGTTGCAGTTGCGCGGCAAACTCATGGACAGCCCCGATGAGCTCCTCTGATGGCGACGGCATATCCATCAGTACATTGCTCAGATAGGCGACCATTCCCATCGCATCGAGGTCTTCCCGGTCCAGTTCATATCCGTCCGCTTCGAACTGCGCTTCCAGTTTTTTCCATGCGCCCAGCAATTCCGGGCTCGCGATGACATGCTTGACGGGCAAGCCATATTTATCGGCGAATTCGAAATCGCGTTCGTCGTGCGCCGGCACCGCCATCACCGCGCCCTCGCCGTAGCTCATCAGCACATAATTGGCGATCCATACCGGCAGTTTTTCGCCGGTGACCGGATGATTGACGAACAGGCCGGTATCGATGCCCTTTTTTTCCATGGTCGCCATGTCGGCTTCGGCTGTGCCGCCGCGATTGCACTCGGCGATAAAGTTGGCAATTTCATGTTTTTCGGAGATCTCCGCCGCACGGTTTGCCAGCGGGTGCTCCGCGGCCACTGCCACATAAGTCGCGCCCATCAGCGTGTCGGGGCGCGTGGTGTAGACCTTGAGCATGCCGCCCGAGCCCACGCTCTCCATATCGTAGGGGAAAAATATTTCGCAGCCGTGGCTCTTGCCGATCCAGTTGGCCTGCATGGTCTTGACCTGCTCCGGCCAGCCGGGCAGCGTGTCCAGCCCTTGCAGCAATTCATCGGCATACTGGGTGATGCGGAAGAAATACATCGGGATGTCGCGTTTTTCCACCGGCGCACCGGAACGCCAGCCGCACCCGTCGATGACCTGCTCGTTGGCCAGCACGGTCTGGTCCACCGGATCCCAGTTCACCGAGGCGGTCTTCTTGTAGATGATGCCTTTCTTGAACAGGCGCGTGAACAGCCACTGTTCCCAGCGGTAATACCCCGGGGTGCAGGTAGTCACCTCGCGCGACCAGTCGATGCCCAGCCCCAGCGACTTGAGTTGCTTGCGCATGTAGTCGATATTGGAATAGGTCCATGCGGCGGGCGGCACGTTGTTGGCCAGCGCGGCGTTCTCGGCGGGCAGGCCGAACGCATCCCAGCCCATCGGCTGCATCACGTTGAAGCCCTTCATGCGGTGGTAGCGCGACAGCACGTCGCCGATGGTGTAATTGCGCACATGCCCCATGTGCAGATTGCCGGACGGGTAGGGGAACATCGACAGGCAGTAATATTTGGGCTTGCCGGACTGCGCCTTGTCAGAAGGCTCGGCGGCGCGGAACGCCTGGCGGTTCTCCCAATGCTGTTGCGCCTGTTGCTCGATGGACGCCGGATGGTAGTTTGGTTGCATGATTTTGCGGGTCAAGGTCTGGATTTTTGAATGCGGCATTATAGCGATATCGCCTTGGCCGTGCTCGGGTTAACCGGGTGCCGGAAAAACTTGGCGAACGATGCCGAAGCAATGCGAAGGGTGGTGGAAACGCAGCATGGGTGCCGCCAGGAGCGTGATTCAACGAGAGTGCAAACGAGGAATTTAAGGCAATTTATAACGGGTCGGCGGCAAGTTAAGTAGTGGTGCAGGGGCCTTTGTTATAAAATCGCCGCCAGTCAAGAATATTCATTCATATCGTCCCAGGAGAAATCACCATGTCGCGCAAGCACCCCGTAATTGCTGTCACCGGATCTTCCGGCGCAGGCACTTCTACCGTCAAACGCGCCTTCGAAAATATTTTCCGCCGCGAGAAAATCGCCGCCGCCATCATCGAAGGCGACAGCCTGCACAGCCTGGATCGCATGGCGTTCCGCGCCGCTGTAGCCGAGGCCGCGAAGGCAGGCAACTATTCGTTCAGCCACTTCGGCCCGGAATCGAACCACTTCGACAAGATCGAAGAAATGTTCAAGGTCTATGGCGAAACCGGCATGTGCCGGCGCCGCTACTATGTGCACAGCGAAGACGAAGCCGCGCTGCACAACAAACATTTCAACCTGGCCGACCTGAAGCCCGGCCAATTCACCCCGTGGGAAAACACCGAGGCGAATTCCGACCTGCTGTTTTACGAAGGCCTGCACGGTCTGGCAACCGATGGCAACATCGATGCGGGCAAATACGTGGATCTGGGCATCGGCGTGGTGCCGGTGGTCAACCTGGAATGGATCCAGAAGATCCATCGCGACAAGGAAGAGCGCGGCTATTCCGCCGAAGCGACGGTGGACACCATCCTGCGCCGCATGCCGGACTACGTCAAATACGTCACCCCGCAATTTTCGCGCACCCACATCAACTTCCAGCGCGTCGCGACGGTGGACACCTCCAACCCGTTTATCGCGCGCGACATCCCCACGCTGGACGAAAGCTTCGTGGTGATCCGCTTCAACAAATATCTGCTCCAGTCCGACTACATCGACCTTCGCTACTACCTCAGCATGATCCACGACTCCTTCATGTCCCGCCCCAACACCCTGGTGGTGCCCGGCGGCAAGATGAGCTTCGCGATGGAAATCATCCTGACGCCGATCCTGCACGAACTGATCGAGAAGAAGAAGCTGTAAGCTTCGGCAACTGCGTCAACGGGGAACCGGCGCGAGCCGGCTCCCCGTTTTATTTGTTGCCGCATGGTCATGGCGGAGTAGCGGATTGGCATCCTGTGGGATAATCGCACCATGAATTCCTCCCTGCTTTCCGGCCTCAATCCCGAACAACGACTAGCCGTCACCCTGCCGCACCAGTCCGCGCTGATCCTCGCCGGGGCGGGCAGCGGCAAGACGCGCGTGCTGACCACGCGCATCGCGTACCTCATCAGCACCGGCGCGGCCAGCCCGCAAGGTATCCTCGCGGTGACTTTCACCAACAAGGCGGCGAAGGAGATGGTCACGCGCCTTTCGGCGATGCTGCCCATCAACACGCGCGGCATGTGGATCGGCACGTTTCACGGGCTGTGCAACCGCATGTTGCGCGCGCATCACCGCGAGGCAAACCTGCCGCAGGCCTTCCAGATTCTCGATTCCGGCGACCAGTTATCCGCGATCAAGCGCCTGATGAAGGCGATGAACGTCGATGATGAAAAATATCCGCCGCGCGAGGTGCAGAGCTTTATCAGTTACAGCAAGGAGCAGGGGCTGCGAGCGCATGAGGTGGAGGCCTACGATCCGTACACGCGGCGCAAGGTCGAGATATTCGCCGAGTACGATGCGCAATGCCAGCGCGAAGGCGTGGTGGATTTTTCCGAGCTGCTGCTGCGCTGCTACGAACTGCTGTCGCGCAATGCGGCGTTGCGCGAGCATTACCAGGAGCGCTTCAAGCATATTCTGGTGGACGAGTTTCAGGACACCAACCCGCTGCAATACCGCTGGCTGAAACTGCTGGCCGGGAGCAAAAATTCCTTGTTTGCGGTGGGCGATGACGATCAGTCGATCTATGCGTTTCGCGGCGCGAATGTCGGCAACATGCAAGAGCTGCTGCGCGATTTCCATGTCGAGAAAGTCATCAAGCTGGAGCAGAACTATCGCTCGCACGGCAACATCCTCGAAGCGGCCAACGTGCTGATCCAGCACAACCGCAACCGCCTCGGCAAGAATCTGTGGACTTCGGAGAATGGCGGAGAGCAGTTGCGCGTGTACGAGGCGGCGACCGATGTGGACGAGGCGGCGTTTATTGTCGACGAGATCAGGCAGTTGCAATCAGAGGGGGTCAATCTCAGGGAGATCGCGCTGCTGTACCGCTCCAACGCGCAGTCGCGCGTGCTGGAGCACGCGCTGGTGTCCGCCGGCTTGTCGTACCGCGTGTACGGCGGGCTGCGCTTTTTTGAGCGGCAGGAGGTCAAGCACGCGCTGGCCTACCTGCGCCTGATGCAGAACGCCGACGACGACAACGCGCTGCTGCGCATCATCAATTTCCCGACGCGCGGCATCGGCGCGCGCAGCATCGAGCAGTTGCAGGAGGCGGCGAAACAGAACAACACGACGCTGTGGGACGCCGCAGCACGCGCGGGCGGCAAGGTCTCGGCGTTCGTCGCGCTGATCGAATCGCTGCGTAGCGCGACGCGCGAATTGCCATTGCACCCGCAAGGGGTAGGCCGGGGTGTGCCCGGAGCCTCCGGCTCCACCCTCCCGCTCCCTGAGATCATCGACCATGTGCTGGAGCACAGCGGCCTGATCGCTCATTACCGGAATGAAACCGGCGTGAAGAAACGCGAGGCCGAGGAGCGGCTGGAAAACCTCGACGAGTTGGTCAATGCGGCGACGCTGTTCGTGCATGAGAACGAGGACGACAGCCTGACCTCTTTTCTGACCCACGCCTCGCTGGAGGCGGGCGAGCATCAGGCGGGCGACCAGGACGACGCGCTGCACCTGATGACGGTGCATTCTGCCAAGGGGCTGGAGTTTCATACCGTGTTCATCACCGGGCTGGAAGAAGGCTTGTTCCCGCACCAGAACAGCCAGCGCGAAGACGGCGGACTGGATGAAGAGCGCCGTCTGATGTATGTGGCGATTACCCGCGCGCGGCGCAGGCTGTACCTGAGCTTCGCGCAAAGCCGCATGCTGCACGGTCAGGTGAGTTACGGCATGGCGTCGAGTTTTCTGCGAGAGCTGCCGGATGGATTGCTGCATTGGATTACGCCGAGGTTTGCGGCGCGCAAGACGTTCGATTCATTTCTTCCTTCACAACCCCTCTCCCCCAGCCCCTCTCCCGCTTGCGGGAGAGGGGCTGGGGGAGAGGGTCTATGGCGCATCGGCCAGCGCGCGTTCCACCAGAAATTCGGCGAGGGGGTCATTACCGGCGTGGAGGGCAGCGGCGCGGATGCGCGCGTGCAGGTGAATTTCAAGCGCGCGGGCAGCAAATGGCTGGCATTGGAATACGCGAAGCTGACGGCGGTGTAGGGGCGGATAAATCCGCCCCTACATGAAATCAGAACACGCCCTTATCCGGCGTGAAGGCATCGTTGGCGGGCTGGATTTCTCCGGCAAAGGGGAAGATGTTGCGGTAGCTGACGTAGAGCGAGGTGAAGCCGAGCGGCAGCAATATGATCAAGCCGATGTTGAACGGCAGCATGCTGAGCACCAGCGCGATGGCTTGCATGATAAGGCTGTACACGGTGTACGGCATGAGATTGCGCAAGGTGCCGGACAGGCTGGCGCGCAACGCGGCAAATGGCGGCATATCGTTGAAGAACACCAGCATCGGCGCGTATTGCAGCGCCAGTATCAGCACGATCGTCAGTGTGAATCCGACCAGCAGGCTGAGCGCCACGCTCGATCCGGCTGCCCATAGGGCTTCCGCCAGCAACTGGGGATCACTGGTTGACTGGAAGTCTTCCAGCAGGGTGGTGAGTGCTTCGCCGCCGATGAACATCATCGCGGCCGAGGCGATCAGCAACCCCAATACGGTGAAGCTGCCCAGCGCGATCAAGCGGGCGGCGTTCTTTTTTAATCCGGCGAAGAGGTGCGTCAACTCGACTTCCTCTTCTTCTTCAAGCGCGCGGCAGACGCGCATGTAACCGGCCATTAGCACCGGCATCATCAGCACGGCGAGCAGCGGGCCGAAAAGCGGAACCTTGAGCATGACGAACATGGACAGTGCGCCGATCAAGGCGAGCGTGATGGACAGCAGCGGGTTGCGCATGATGAGCTGGTAGCCTTGCTTCACCCATATCCAGCCGCGCGCGGCATTCAGTTTTTTGATTTCCATTTGAACCTCAGTTCATAGCCAGACGGCCTGCGCCGTTGTGATGTGATTTTTCAAAATCCGCTCGAAGCGGCGCGGGTCATGCGCGTGGATCAGTTCGCCGTCGCGCGGCAAATACATATCGAACAGGCGCGACAGCCAGAAGCGCAATGCGGCGACGCGCAACATCAGCGGCCAGGCGTCGCGCTCGCCGTCCAGCAGCGGGCGCTCCGCGTGGTAGGCGCGCAACAAAGCCCGTGCGCGGGCGGCGTCCAGCGTACCGTCGGCGTTCATACACCAGTCGTTCGCGGTGATCGCCACGTCATACAGCAGCGCATCGCTGCACGCGAAATAAAAATCGATCAGCCCGCCGACGCGGTTGTCTTCCAGCAGCACATTGTCGCGGAACAGGTCGGCGTGGATCACGCCCTGCGGCAGCGCCGCACAGTCTCGCCGCGCGTGCAGCGCCACCTCGCTGTCCAGCAGCGAGGCCTGTCCCGCATCCAGAAAAGGGCGCACCTGCGGCGCGGTCGCCGCACGCCATGCCGCGCCGCGCGGGTTGGGCATGATCTGGCTGAAACTCTGCCCGGCGATGTGCATCTGCCCGAGCATCGCGCCGATCGCGGCGCACTGCGCGATGTTCGGTGCGGTGGTGGACTTGCCGCTCAGGCGGCTGACGATGCAGGCGGGCTTGCCGTTAAGCTCACCCAGAAACTGGTTGCGCCGGTTCGCCACCGGACAGGGGCAGGGGATGCCGTGGCGCGCCAGATGCGCCATCAGGTTCAGGTAGAACGGCAGTTCGTCGGCGGTGAGTTTCTCGAACAGCGTGAGCACGAAACGGCCATTGCTGGTGGTCACGAAGTAATTGGTGTTCTCGATGCCGGATGCGATGGCCTGCAATTCCAGCAATTGGCCCAGTGAATAATCGCCCAGCCAGGCGGTCAGTTCCGCCTCCGAGACGCTGGTAAAAACGGCCATGTTTTAGAATTTATGAATGATCCAGCGCGGTACGCGCAGGCCGGAATCGAGGCTTTCCTGCCGCGAAAATTTGCCGTCGCCCCGGTCATCCACCAGATAGTAAGGCACGCCGTGTTTCGGCGTGATCTTGATCATGTACAGCTTGCCGCCCGCGCGATATTCCTCGACGGTCTGTTCGGCCTGCTTGGTGATGGTCACTTCCGGCTCACCAGCGGCATCTGGCGCAGCATCGAAGGCGGGCGGTGGAGGCAGCGGTTCGAGGTTGTCGGGAACCGGTTTCTGGGCGTAGGCGGTGACGGAGAAACAGCCCAGTAGTAAAAAGGACAGGAAGCGCATCGCAGTAGCCTCGATGAATTGGAATGGGCGCATTTTAGCCGATGTAGGGAGGGTCTGTGCGGCCATGTGGTAATCAGGGAGTCCGGGTTTATCTTGTTACCGCCCGCCACATTTCAAGTTTGCGCTCGTAGGAAATGGATGCGTTCGCCGGGCTGGTGGACGGCAGGCGCAGGTACTCGATGGTTCCGATTCCGGTGGCGGGCCGCACATGCCTGCGGAAGCACTCCTCGGCCTTGGCGCCATTGAAAAAGACACGGGTGATTTTTGGATGGCATCGGAAGAACGCCGCAAAATCGTTCGGAACGAGCGACCCGTTATCGATATTGGTGTCCAGACTGCCTTTGCGGCGGCATGAGCGGAGCACGTCCCATAGGGCGATCCGGGCCGACTTCAGCGCCTGGACCCTCTGTTCGTAAGGCGAGGCCGGGTCGGTATCGAGCAACTCGCCCATGATGCGCCAGAACAGGTTGCGGGGATGCGCATAGTACTGGCCCGCCCGCAGAGAAGCCTCGCCGGGCATACTGCCCAGGATGAGGGTTCTTGCGTCCGCCTTTTCGATCGGAGCGAAGCTTTGTACATGCTGCATAGAAGCGGGCAAATTTTTACAGATAAAGCTGCCGTTCGCGCTCCGCTTCCGAAGGCTCGAAACCGCGTGTTTCGTAGTGTTTGAAAATCGCGCTGACCACCGCTTCGGGGGAATCTATTATCTGTACCAGATCCAGGTCTTCCGGGCTGATGACTTTTTCTTCCAGCAGCGCGGTCTTGAACCATTCGATCAGGCCGCCCCAGAACTGGCTGCCGACCAGGATGATCGGCATCTTGCGGGTCTTGCCGGTCTGCACCAGCGTCAACGCTTCCATCAGTTCGTCGAGCGTGCCGAAGCCGCCGGGCATCACCACATAGGCGCTGGCGAATTTGACGAACATCACCTTGCGCGCGAAGAAATGCTGGAAGGTCTGGCTGATGTTCTGGTAGAGGTTGCCGACCTGTTCGTGCGGCAACTGGATGTTCAGCCCGACGCTGGGCGATTTGCCGTAGAACGCGCCCTTGTTGGCGGCTTCCATGATGCCGGGGCCACCGCCGGAGATGACCGAGAATCCGGCATCGGAAAGCAGCCGCGCGATTTCTTCGGTGAGCTTGTAATAGGGCTGGCCGGGCTTGGTGCGCGCGCTGCCGAAGATGCTGACTGCGGGATGGATGCGGTTGAGCCGTTCGGTGGCCGAGACGAACTCTGACATAATGCCGAACACGCGCCACGCCTCCTTGGAATTCCATGCTTCGGGTATGACAGGGATAGGCAATTTGGATGGGGTGTTCATGCAATTTCCTCTGGTAAAAATGAAAACGAACGAAGTGAGTTTCTATAAAACGAATGAAATGAGTTTCGATAAAACATTGCCGCTGGTGGGCGGTAAAACATTACCGTTGGCAGACGGTAAAACATTGCCGTTGTCAGGCGGTAAAACATTACTGTTAGTCGACGGATCGTCGTTCCTGTACCGCGCGTTCCATGCGATGCCGGATCTGCGCAACCGCGAAGGCTTTCCGACCGGCGCGATCTACGGCGTGCTCAACATGCTGCGCAAGTTGCGCCACGATTACCCGGCGGATTATAGCCTGTGCGTATTTGACGCAAAAGGCAAAACTTTCCGCGATGACTGGTATCCGCAGTACAAGGCGCACCGCCCCTCCATGCCGGACGATCTGGTGCGCCAGACTGAACCGCTGCACCAGGCCATCGCCGCATCCGGCTGGAACCTGCTGATGCAGGAGGGCGTGGAGGCGGACGATGTGATCGGTACGCTCGCCCGGCAGGCAACGCAGGACGGCGTGCGCTGCATCATCGCGACCGGTGATAAAGACCTCGCGCAACTGGTGAACGAACATGTGACGCTGGTCAACACCATGAACAACGAAACGCTGGACATCGCCAATGTCACCACAAAATTCGGCGTGCCGCCGGAGCGCATCCTGGATTATCTGACGCTGACCGGCGATGCGGTGGATAACGTGCCGGGCGTCGAAAAAGTCGGCCCGAAGACGGCGGTGAAGTGGCTTGCACAGTATGGCACGCTGGACAACCTGATGCAGCATGCCGATGAAATCGGCGGCGTGGTCGGCGAAAACCTGCGCCGCGCGCTGGACTGGCTGCCGCAGGCGCGCCGCCTGCTCACCGTGAAATGCGATGTGACATTGCCGCATCCTTATAGCGAGCTGGCTCCGCCTGCGCCGGACATGGAACAACTGCGCAGCCTGTATCAACGTTTCGAGTTCAAGAACTGGCTGCGCGAGGTTGACGGCGAAACAGTTGTAGGTCGGGATTTATCCCGACAAGTCGGGCTAAATCCCGACCTACATGAAAATGACATGCTCGGCGACGAACCCACCCGCACCGACAGCGCGCACTACGAAACCATCCTCACCGATGCGCAACTCGACGCCTGGCTGGAAAAGCTGCTCGCCGCCGAACTGGCCTGTGTGGACACCGAGACCACCGGCCTCGACGTGATGAACGCGCAACTGGTCGGCATCTCGTTCGCGATCACCCCGCACGAGGCTGCTTACCTGCCGCTGGCGCATGTCTATCCCGGCGCGCCGGACCAGATCAATCGCATGCAAGCACTTGCCATGCTCAAACACTGGCTGGAAAGCGCGCAACACAAAAAACTCGGGCAGAACCTCAAATACGACCTGCATATCTTCGCCAATCACGGCATCCGGCTTGGGGGAATTCACGACGACACGCTGCTGCAATCCTACGTGCTGGAAAGCCACAAACCGCACGACATGGACAACCTCGCATTGCGCCATCTCAACGTGAAGACCATCAGTTATGCCGAAGTCGTCGGCAAGGGCGCGAAGCAGATTTGTTTCGACCAGGTCGATCTCGACACCGCCACGCGCTATGCTGCGGAAGATGCAGACATCACGCTGCAACTGCATCACGCGCTCGCGCCGCAGATCGCGGTGCAGAGCGGCCTGCAGCATGTGTATCGCGACATCGAATTGCCGAGCATGCATGTGCTGTACATGATGGAGCGCAACGGCGTGCTGCTCGACTGCGATCTACTGAAGATACAGAGCCGCGAGCTGGGCGAGAAGCTGCTCGCGCTGGAGGCACGTGCGCATGAAGCCGCCGGGCAGCCGTTCAACCTGAATTCGCCGAAGCAGCTCAGGGAAATCCTGTTCGACAAACTGGGTCTGCCGGTGAAGAAAAAGACGCCGAGCGGCGACCCGTCCACCGACGAAGAAGTGTTGCAGGAGCTGGCGCTCGATTACCCGCTGCCGAAAATTCTGCTCGACTATCGCGGCATGGCGAAACTGAAGTCCACCTACACCGACAAGCTGCCGCAGATGGTGGACCGGGAAACCGGGCGCGTGCATACCAGCTACTCGCAGGCGGTCGCCGTCACCGGGCGGCTCGCGTCCAGCGACCCCAACCTGCAGAACATCCCGGTGCGCACCGCCGAAGGGCGGCGCATCCGCGAGGCGTTCATCGCGCCGCAGGGTTCGCGCATCGTATCGGCGGATTACTCGCAGATCGAGCTGCGCATCATGGCGCACCTGTCCGGCGATGCGGGCCTGCTGCAAGCCTTCGCCAACAACGAGGACATCCACCGCGCCACCGCCGCAGAAATCTTCATGGTCGCGCCCGCCGAGGTCGACGGCGAGCAGCGCCGCTATGCCAAGGTCATCAACTTCGGCCTGATCTACGGCATGTCCTCGTTTGGCCTCGCCAAGCAGCTCGGCATCGAACGCGGCGCGGCGCAGGCCTACATCGACCGCTACTTCGCGCGCTACCCCGGCGTCGCCGACTACATGCAGCGCACCCGCGACCAGGCCAGGCAGCAGGGCTACGTCGAGACCGTGTTCGGCCGCCGCCTATGGCTGCCGGAGATCAACGCCAGCAACGGCATGAAACGCCAGGGCGCCGAACGCGCCGCGATCAACGCGCCGATGCAGGGCACCGCCGCCGACCTGATCAAACTCGCGATGATTAAAGTGCAGCGCTGGCTGGAACAGGAAAAACTGCACAGCATTCTGATCATGCAGGTGCATGACGAACTGGTGCTGGAAGTGCCGGAAGCGGAGCTGCATCTGGTCAAGGACATGCTGCCCAAACTGATGTGCGGCGTCGCCGAACTCAACGTGCCGCTGCTGGTGGAGCTGGGCGAGGGCAAGAATTGGGATGAGGCGCATTAGGTTTTTTATGATGGGTATCGCTACGCCCCCCAATCATGCAATAGTTAATTTATTGATTTACAACTAATTCGCGAGCGCCAATCAATTGTACGCAAAAAATTCTTTGCGCTATAAAAATTTAGTGCTAAGATTCCCTAGCGTTAAATTCAAAGGAGGTGCTCATGGATAATATTGCTGGTTCACCCGTCGAAGGTGGGAATTTTTATGGTCGGGCGGAAGTGGTTGCACGCTTGCGGGAAATTCTTGCCAACGATGACATATTGCTGCTCGGGCCGCGCCGCATTGGCAAGACATCGACCGCTCGCGCCGTGATGGCGGCGGTGCGTGCCGAAGGTTGGCGCGCAATTGAGGTCAACGTCGCTTCATGTACAAATGAACGCGAATTTCTCGACAAGCTGGAGGCTGCACTAAAACCGGAGTTGGCTTCGTTTTCAGGGAAAACCATGAGCGCCATCGGCGATGCATTCGGCAAAGTAGGTGGACGCATCAAGTCGGTCAAAATTCCGGTACCCGGAGCCGGATCGGTCGGGGTGGAGCTGGGCGATGGCGAGGCCGAGGACTGGACCAAGGTGGCCTCCGACGTGTTGCACCTGATTGCACATGCGGATGAGCGCTGGCTGATCTACGTTGACGAATTGCCGATCATGCTGTTCAACATCATACGCAACGACCCGCAAAATGGCGTATCGCGCGTGCGCCGCTTTCTCGATTGGTTCCGCAACGATGTGCGTGCCTTGCCGGATGTGCGCAAGGTGCGCTGGCTGGTATCGGGTTCTGTCGGCCTCGATACGCTGGTGCAAGAGCATGGCATGGCCGACACCATCAACAGCATGAGCCATCAGGGGCTGGCGGCGTACAGCGATGACGTGGCCATCGCCATGCTCGCCGAGCTTGCGACCAGTTACAAGATCGAGCTTTCGGATGATGATGCGCGACACATCGTCGCTGCCGTGCAATGGCCGCAACCCTATTATTTGCAGATGGCATTTCATCATTTGCGTGTGCTCATGGCTGAGCATCCAGACGACAGCCCGCTCAGCCTGATCGAACAGGCCATGGATATCATGGTGCAGCCCGGTGCCGATAACGACTTCCATCACTGGGAGCAACGGCTCGGCTTGCAACTCTGCCGCACCGATGCCGACCATGCGCTGGCCTTGCTCAACCTGGCCGCGCGCGACCCCATCGGTGCGCGCGCGGAAAACCTGCTGGATATAGTGCATGAGCGAATGAGCAACGCCACTCCCGACGAGGCGAAACGAACCTTCATCCGCCTGCGCGACATTTTGTTGCGCGACGCCTACTGGTGTGCGGAAGAAACGTCTGGCGTGAAGCGCTACCGCTTCCGCCTCGAACCCTTGCGGCGCTGGTGGCTCAGGAGGGACACGCTATGAACACGGCTGCTGCCCATCACCACTACAACCCGGACTGGCTCGACGACGATACGCGCGTCGCCAATTTTGTCGCCCGCATGGAAGAGTTCGCCTTTCTGCGCGGCGAACTGGCGCGCGCACCAAGCAAAGGCACGGTGCAGCATTACCTGCTGGTGGGTGTGCGCGGGGCGGGCAAGACCACGCTGCTCAAGCGTCTCGCCGTTGCCATCCGCCGCGATGCCGACCTGCAAGACCACCTGGTCGCCCTGTCCTTCCCGGAAGAACTGTACCAGGTCAAGAACTTGTCCGATTTCTGGTGGGCTGCCTGTGATGCGCTGGCCGACGAGTTGGATCATCTGGAGCAGGACGAACAGGCGGATCGTCTGGACGCAGCCATGGAACAGATCAGGAACAGCAAGCCGCCTGCCGATGCTGCTCTCAAGCTGTTGCTGCAAACCTGCGCGGAACTGAAGCGCCGACCGGTGCTGCTGGTCGATAACCTCGATCTCGTGTTCCAGCGCATAGACAAATCCGGACGCAAACTCAAAGACCCTCATGCCGCCGCCTACTGGGAGTTGCGCGAAGCACTGTCCACCAATATCGCACCCATCGTCATCGGCGGCACGGTGCGCCTCTCCGAACCGTTCACCGACTACGACAAAGCCTTCTACGATTTCTTCATCCCCAAGCGTCTGGGCAAACTGGGGCTGGAAGAAGTGCGCCAAGTGCTGGAGCGTTTGGCCGATGCGCAGGGCGTTCCCGAAGTCAAACAGCGCCTGCATGATCGCCCGAGTCGCATTGAAGCGCTATATGAGTTGACCGGCGGCAACCCGCGCGCGCTGGGGCTGATTTTCGACCTGCTGCGCGACGGCCCCGGCAGCCGCGCCGTCGAGGATTTCGAGCACCTGATGGACATCACCACGCCCTACTACAAGGCGCGTTTCGAAGACATGTCTGAGCAGGCGCAAGTGGTCATGCACGCCTTGGCCGTGCGCCGTCCCGGCGATGGCGGAGGCCTGCGCTTCGGCCACACCGCCGCCGAAATTGGCACCCAAGCCGATTTGCCCACCGGCACCGTATCGGCGCAACTGGACATCCTGGAGCGCGAAGGTCTGGTAGAAAAATCCGCCGCCCATGGGCGCACCCAATACCGCATCGCCGAACAACTGTTCCGCCTGTGGCTGCAAATGCGCAGTACGCGCCGCATCCGCCAGAACGTGATTGATCTCACCAAGTTTCTCGAAGCCATGTTCGATTTCGAAGAATTGCAGGCACACATGGGCGAGGAGAGCGGCGCGAGTCCGCTGGCCGAGGCCCGGCATGCTTTCGCGCTAGCCGGAGCGGGTTATTCCGCGTCCTTGCGCAAGGGGCTGGAAGCTTACGGCGCAGACCGGCTGCTGCAACACCTGAGCGAACAGGGCGGCAACATGGGCGACTACCTGCCTTCCGGCGACTTATCGGAAGACTTGGGCAAAATCGTGCGTATGCGCGAACAGTTACAACAAGGCGGCGATGGCGGATTGACTAAGGAAGAGCAGGAAGCCTTGCTCGGTTCGCTCGAACTAAGCTCGGAGCAGAAGCAGGCCAGTGTGCAGGCGCTCTGCAAAAAAACTACGGCGAAGAAAGAGGCGACACGTCTGCGCCCCTTGATGGATGCGGAACGTCGGAAGCTGTTGTGCCATGGTCTTCTCGAAAATGATTTGCCTTTGCTATTTTGCAAACGGGCAAGAGGTTTGCTGCCGCTCCCCCGGCTGATGCCGCAAGATACCGAATCGGCATGTGTTCAAGCGAAAGACCAACCCGCTATTCGGGCAATGTTGTGGCGGCTAGTGGGCGCACGTGAATGGGTAAAATTTGCCGACGATACGGACGCGCAAAGCTGGCTGGAGTGGGGGCTGAAATATGCCAACGAAGCGGACTCCACCGAATGGGCCAACGTGGCTGGTGCGATGCGCCGCTCTAAGCAGTTTGAACCAGCGCAACAGGCGCTGGTGCAGGCATTTCAACGGGGCGAATCTTCGCGGGCATGGTATGAGCGTGCTGTCTTGCTGGACGTTACGAATGGCGACGTGACAGAGGCCGAGGCTGCTTGTCGCAAGGCGATCGAGCTTGCCCCGGCGGATGCTTGGCCAAGGAATGCTCTAGGTTGGTTGCTGTCCAACGAGTTGAATCGATACGACGAGGCTGAGGCCGCCTTTCACGAGGCAATTGAACTTGATCCGGCTAATGCGAGGTCGTGGGATGGCTTGGGTATTCTGCTGGCCACCAAGCTGAACCGGTACGATGAAGCCGAGACCGCTTACCGCAAGTCAATTGAACTCGATCCAACATTTGCTTGGCCGTGGAATCATCTTGGCATTCTGTTGGTCGACAAGCTGAGCCGTTACGACGAGGCCGAGGCCGCTTATCGCAAGGCAATTGAACTTGATCCGAAGGGCGGCATGCTGTGGAGTAACCTAGGCATCCTGCTGGCCATAAATATGAGCCGTTACGACGAAGCCGAGGTGGCTTTTCGAAAGGCGATTGAACTCGATCCGGCTGATGCTTTGCCGTGGAATGACCTAGGTGTCCTGCTGACCGACAAGCCGAACTTTTACGACGAAGCTGAAGCTGCTTTTCGCAAGGCGATTGAACTTGATCCAGCTTATGCCTTGCCATGGCACAACTTAGGCGGGTTGCTGGAGGCGCGGGATCGGCTAGATGAGGCGTCCATCGCCTATGCGCGCGGGGCGGAGTTGGATAAAGATTTAAACCCTTGGTGGAAGGAACGGCGCATGAATCTGCAAAACCGAATCTGCGCCGATGCAGCCCGGCAAGCGCTGGAGACCAGCAACCAGCCCGCCCTGCGCGAAGCCTTGAGTCGCCTGCTCGCCGAATCGCCAGACATTGCCGCCACCTTGGTCAGCACACAGTTCGTCGAGAATTTCCTGGCACCGCTGCTGAAAAATGCCCAGTACGCCAAAACCGTGCTCAATGCGATGCGCGAGTTGGGCTATGAAAAACATGCCCGCCCCATGCTGCTGGCCTTCGAAGCCGCCCTGACCAATCGCCCGGATATGCTGGCCGAACTGGAGCCGGAAATTCAGGGCGCAACGAAACACATGTACGAACGTTTAATCGGGAAAAAAACAAAAAAGAAACGGGCTGTAGCAAAAAAATAAAAGGAGCATGAACTGGGGGATGGAGTGGTGGGCTGAGCCCGGCCTACATCGCGGTTAGCTACGCCCCTCTTAAGTCGCTCCCTCTAACAAATTGATTCAACATGATATTATTTGAGCGACTTTTGGGCGATTTGCGGCTGAAGCCCGATTACTACGCTAAGGAACCTCTGATTAAGTCCCGAACTTTTCGCGCTCATGCTGTCAGAAGCTCG
>CAYGIF010000025.1:0-20383 GCA_964349865.1 uncultured Gallionella sp.
GGATCGCAGCATGAGAAACATTCAACCGTGGCTGAAGCAAATCGCAAAATTTGGACTGATCTTGATGATGGGGGTGAGTATGAGCGCGTGTGCATCTGGTGGAACGGCAAACTGGAAGGAAGAAGTGCTGCTGCATGATGGCAGCAAGATTATTGTGGAGCGCACCGTTGAGCGTGGCGGGCGGCACGAGATCGGGCAGGAACCACCGATCAAAGAACAGAGCTTGAGCTTCATTCTGCCTAGCACAAACGAAAGCGTGATTTGGGAAGATAAATTCACCGAAGACGTTGGCGGTGCCAACTTTTTACCGATGCAACTGGAGATACGCAAAGACACGGCTTATTTGGTTGCCCATCCAATGGGAAGTTTGTCTTATGGCAAATGGGGGCGACCGAACCCGCCTTACGTCGTCTTTAAATATCAAGGTAAGGCATGGCAACGCATAATGCTGCAAGAACTGCCAGTGGAGTTCAGAATGCCGAATTTAATTTTCTCCTCACCCGACGACGAAGCAAAAAAAACGGGACAGCGCATAGTTTCAGTGGAAACGATCAGAAAGCTGTATGAGGGCTACAAGCAACCCGAATATAAAACCATCCTCCGCACCCCGCTTGATCATTGGAAGCCACGTCCAGTTCACTCAGGCCCCAAAGCACCGCATCCAATTACGCCGCCGACTACGACGGATGGCAAAAAGTAAATCACATACTCATCGTGAATCGCTCATTATTTCAAAGAGGAAAAGATCATGGCTGACGCAATCGAATACGCATTGATGGCAGGACGGGCATATCAAACAACTCGCGGACAAATCAATTGGCTGCCCGATATTCAATCTCTGGGATGGACTGAGTTTTTCCATGCTCCCGATCAAGCTGCCTCCATCACCACGACCAGCGGCTTCGAAGCCATCTCATTCCAGAAGGGCAGCGAGATTGTCATCTCCTTTGCCGGGACTGGTACGGGAGCGGACTGGTTGGCTAATCTTGCAAATGGCATAGGCCTTACTTCTGACCAACTCAGGCAGGCAGCGGATTATTACCTCAAGGTTAAAGCCGCTAACTCGGGGGCAGCTATTAGCTTCACCGGTCATTCATTGGGTGGAGGGCTGGCCTCTCTAATGGCTGTGTTTTTCGGTGAAACCGCCGTTACCTTTGATCAGGCTCCCTTCCGAAACTCCGCGAGTATTTCTGTGGCGAATGATCTCGTGAGTTATTTAAGTGATCCCGCCAGAGGGTATACCACGCCGGAATTAACGCAAGCGCTTGCCCAAACCTTGCAAGGATTGAACAATTTCATCGGTGCAGCGGCCAATGGTGGTATTCCAAACGAGGGTAATGTGCTCGACATCAGCGTGCAGGGAGAGGCTCTGACTGTCCTGTCTAGCGTGCCTTTGATTAACAGAATCGGTACGCAATCCGTCATGCCGCAAGGCACAACGGACTTGACGTTAGCGATAGGCCTGCATTCCCAAGCGTTACTTACTGCCTTTTTGCAGAGCGATCAGGCTGCCCCAGCCCAACATTCATTCCGCGATGTCACTTTCAAATTGCCGGATGTAGTGCGGATGATTTTTGATGACAAGTTGTTTGAGCATCCGGCAGCAAGAAGTAATACGACGGATGAAAACTTCATCGAACGCTTAGTTCGCCATCAAAACGGGGTCGTAGGTCTGGTTATGGGTGAGACCCCAATTTCCGCCGATGCCATGCTCGACCGCTTCAATAACGACCTGTGGAAACTCGCACAGAACGGCGGCCTGACCATGACCGATTGGGCGCTGACCGGTATGGGTGTACCCAACAACCTCAGCAAAACCCTGATCGCCTTCGCGATGCAGAAATACTATGAAGAAAACCTCCCCGCTGGCGCCACGCCCACCGAGTTGTTCACCGATCTGGGCACAGGCAGCAATGGCATCCGCTTCGACATGGCCGATGTCTCCACGACATTCGCCACCGCCATTGCAGCAGGAGAAAAGCTCAACCTGAACGATGCCAAAGGCTACAAGGAATACTTCCAGAGTTATCTGAACCAGGTAGCGCCCGACCTTGGCGCAGGGGCAGTCCAGTTCACCCCCGCGGAAAAACAACTCATTCTTTCCACGCTTCCCGCCCTGCGCGACTGGTACGTGCAGGCCGGGGCATCCGGCATGAACGCCACCGACACTTTGAACCGGGGAGCGTTCATGCTGGGCGGCAACGGGGCAGACATGCTCACGGGCGGCACGGGCACCGACCTGCTGGTGGACAACGCGGGCGACGACGTATTGAATGGCGGGCAGGGCAGCGACACATTACTGGGCGGCATTGGCGTGGACACCTACGTCCTCAACAGCGGCGCAGGGCAAGGTATCGACACCGTATTCGACAGCGACCGCACGGGTTATTTGCGCGACGACACCAGCAGCCCCATCGTCCTCACTGGCGGCACGCAGTATGGCGACAACAAAGTCTTCCGTGGCGCGGACGCCAATGGCGCAAACCACCTCTACACCTACGTCAGCGGAGATCGTGTGAGCGGAGGCGACCTGCTGGTGGACGGCGCGATGCTTATCAAAGGCTACAGTCCCACCACGGGCAACCACATGGGCATCACCTTTGCTGATGCCGTGGTGCAAGCCAACCCGGCCACCACCCTCGACATCAGCGGCGACCTCACCCAAAGCGACCCCGACCCCGCCCACCAGCAGCCGGACGGCGCAGCCCATCCGTGGACGGATGCGCTCGGCAACCTGCTGGTCACAGCCGCCGCCGCGCCCGGCCGCGCCGACACCCTCTACGACAGCAGCGGCAACGACCACATCATCAGCGGCGGCGGCGACGACCACATCTTCGCCACGCGCGGCGGCGACGACCTGATCGAAGCCGGAGCGGGGCGGGACGATGTCAACGGCGGCGCGGGCAGCGACATCATCATCGGCGGCTCGGGCGGCGACATCATGGCGGGCGGCGACGGCAACGACCGCATGTATGCCGACAGCCAGATTGATGCAGCCGCAGCGATTGCCCAAGGCAATATTTTGAACAGCGGAACAGGCCTGCAAGGCGACTGGCTGGCGGGCGGTACCGGAGACGACACGCTGGTCGGCAGCACCGCCAACGACGTGCTCATGGGCGGCGCGGGCGCCGACTTGCTCATCGCGGGCACGGGCAACGACGACATCATGGGCGACACCGACTGGGTGGCGACCAATTTCAACTGGACGGTGGCAGACCAGCCGGGCGGCACGCGCTACTTCTATCCTGTTAACAGCAACGCGCAACCAACAGTCGGCGCGGCGGACGTCATCTACGCCGGGGATGGTGCGGACCATGTCTGGGGCGAGCTGGGCAACGACGTGATCTTCGGCGAAGGCGGCGCGGACAAGCTCCAGGGCAACGCGGGCAACGACACCATCCTGGGGGGCGCGGGGGCGGACTGGCTCTATGGCGAAGGGCAACTCACCGACACTGCAGGCAGCGACTACCTGGACGGCGGAGCAGATGCCGATGTCATCTTCGGCGGCGCAGGCGATGACATCATTGTCGGCGGCACCGAAAATGACACCCTGTATGGCGAAGCGGGACAGGACACCTACCTCTTCAACCGCGGCGACGGCAACGACACCGTATACGATCTCAAGAGCGAGAACAACATCCTGCGCTTCGGTGCGGGCATCAACTCAAGCGATGTCACCTTGCGCCTGGGCTCTCTCATGCTCGATCTGGGCAACGGCGATGCCGTCCACATCAAGAACGTGGAGCAGCGTTCGCCCACCCAACTGGAACTGGATGCCGGGATATATCAGCCGGGGGATGTGATTGACGTCCTCGCCGACTTCGACCGCAACGACGTTTTCAACAGCTCCAGCATTAGCGGCTTCGAGTTTGCCGACGGCACCATCCTCAGCACCGCCGAACTGCTGGCGCGGGGATTCGACCTCGACGGCACCGACCTTGACGACACCCTCACCGGCACCAACACCATCGACCGCATCAACGGGCGGGACGGCAACGACATCCTCATGGGTGGTGCGGGGATCGACTACCTCTATGGCGATGCGGGCAGCGCCACGGCGCAAACCTCCGGCAACGACTACCTCGACGGAGGAGACAACACCGACTACCTGTACGGCGGCGCGGGCGACGACATCCTTGCGGGCGGCAAGGGCGACGACTTCATCTACACCGGCAGCGGCAACGACGTCATCCTCTACAATACCGGCGACGGCAAAGACACCATAGACCGGAGCGGCGCACTGCCCGGCGAGGCGGGCGTGGTGCGCTTCGGCGCGGGCATCAACGCCAGCCAGGTACGGCTTGGGCTCGGTTCTTTGAAGCTCGATCTCGGCAACGGCGATGAAGTGCATATTGCAAACTTCAACCAGAACGACGTGTTCAACAGCGCCAGCATCGGCAGCTTCGAGTTTGCCGACGGCATCAACACCATTGACCGTATGCGATGGCGAATCCGTGCGGCAACTATCAATCGCGGCAAAGCAGCGAATGATGAGGCAGCCCACGCATGGAGGGTTGCAGCATGAGAGCTATTATTGCATTGTTGTTATTGCCGCTTGCCACTGCTTGTGCGAGCGAGCCGGGCAAGTCAGAACTGGATGCCGAAGTGAGGCGGCTCTGTGCTATTGATGGTGGGATCAAGGTGTATGAGACGGTGGCGTTGACCCCCGACCTTTTGGATTGGGCAGGAAGGATATGGATTTCTGACAAAGCTCAGGCAAAGCCATTGGATAAGTATTACACCGAGACAGACATCCATTATTACCGACAGGGTAATCCTGAGTTGTCAAGAAGACAGTATCGGATCATTCGCCGTAGCGATGGAAAAATACTGGGCGAGCTTGTTTTTTATGGTCGAGGCGGTGGTGATATGCCGGGGCCTTGGCATGATTCTAGTTTCACTTGCCCTGAACCCACCAAAATACCAAATTTTGAATCATCAATTTTCGTTAAAGGGGATAAGAAATGAGCACGATTACAGAATCCTATCTACAAGCCGAACTTGCACTTGCAGCGTACTCCAATTTGACGACTGGGATATCCGCTCAAACTTATATTGATGCTCTCCAAGACAGTGGCAGAGGAATGTCTCTTAAACAAGTCGCCACTTTTGCCGCCACCTACAGCGTCGCCGCCCAATACACCGACGCTAACGGTCTTTCTGCGACAGTGTTTGCCGATGCCGCCGGAAAGACTTACCTCGCCATCCGTGGCACGGAAATGACAATGCAAGACCTGCTTACCGATGTGATCGACATTGGATTATTTGGCACAACGGCGTTTCAATCGCAATACACCAGCCTCAAAGTCAAAGTGCAGGAATGGCTGGGTACCAGCGTTCTATCACCATCCTTCACCGTCACTGGCCATAGCCTTGGCGGGTTTCTTGCAACCGGAATTGCTGCTGATTTCTCGTCCAACGTCAGCCACACCTACCTCTACAACTCACCGGGCGTGGGCGGAATACTCGACCCGCTGCTCTCCCCCCTGAAAGCGGTGCTCGGTATCACCAACCCGATAGACCCATCCAAAGTCAGCAACCTCAAGGCCGATGCAGGCATCAGCCCGATAGCGGGACTGGGACAACAAATATCGTCTCCCATAGGCATCGTGATTGAAGACCAGACTGCTCCCGATGTAACCAACCCGCCCGCTGCCCTGAACCATAACCAGCAAGTGCTGACCGATGCGCTTGCCCTGTACGACACCTTTGCGCAATTTGCGCCCGCGCTTGAAGTGGCTGACATCGGAAAAATTATCAAAGCCACGAATGATGAGACAACCCACGCATGGAGGATTGCAGCATGAAAACGCTCGCCACATTACTGTTGTTATTGCCGCTTGCCACTGCTTGCGCGAGCGGCCCGAGCAAGGCGGAACTGGATGCCGAAGTGAAGCGGTTGTGCGCCATTGATGGTGGGGCCAAGGTGTATGAGACGGTGAAGTTGCCTGCTGACAAATTCAACAAGTATGGGCAAATCAATTTCTACAAACCAACTCAGGGAGAGAATGCGTTGGGGCAGGAATATGTAATGAAGACAGATATTCATGATTACCGCACAGGAAATCCTTCTTTGTACCGCTATCACGTTCAAGTGCTACTTAAACATAGCGGCAAACTTCTTGGGGAGTCCATTGGCTACACCAGAGGTGGGGGTGATCTTCCTGGGCCATGGCAACCATCGTCTTTTTCATGTCCTGACAGATATGGGGAAGGCCCTTTGTTATCTGCTATCTTTGTCAAGTCAAACTGAGGAGAAAAAAATGAACACCATTCAAGACTATTTCAATCAATCTCAACTCTCACTTGCCGCATATGGAAATTTTCAGCTTGGCACCATATACCCCGCAGACCTTGTAAATCCAAGTGTCGGTATGACCGCTCTTCAAGCCGCCCACTTTGCCCAGACCTATTCTGTCGCTGCCCAATACAGCGACGGAACTGGCCTGTCTGCTACGGTGTTTGCAGATACAGCCGGAAACACATACCTCGCCATCCGTGGCACGGAAATGACAGTGCAAGACCTGCTTACCGACGTAATCGACATTGGGCTATTTGGCACAACGGCGTTTCAATCGCAATACGCCAGCCTCAAAATCAAAGTGCAGGAATGGCTAGGTACCAGCGTTCTATCACCATCCTTCACCGTCACAGGCCATAGCCTTGGCGGGTTTCTTGCGACCGGAATTGCTGCTGATTTCTCGTCCAACGTCAGCCACACCTACCTCTACAACTCACCGGGCGTGGGCGGAATACTCGACCCGCTGCTCTCCCCCCTGAAAGCGGTGCTCGGTATCACCAACCCGATAGACCCATCCAAAGTCAGCAACCTCAAGGCCGATGCGGGCATCAGCCCGATAGCGGGGCTGGGGCAACAAATCTCGCCTCCCATAGGCATCGTCATCGAAGACCAGACTGCTCCCGATGTTACCAGCTCGCCTGCCTCCCTTAACCACAGCCAGCAAGTGTTGACCGACGCGCTCGCCCTGTACAACACTTTTGCGCAATTTACGCCGGGACTGAGTGTGCAAGACATCGGTAAAATTTTCAAATCTGCAAATAATCAGGATAACCCTACCCTTGAAACCGCATTGGATAGTCTGCGATTCCTGCTTAATCCAGCAGCGCAGAAAACACCGAACGGTGACCGCAACGCCTTCTATACCAATCTTTACGACCTCCAGAGCAACAACACCAACTATCAAACCCTGTCCGGTCAAGTATCCATCGTTCCGCTGGGCGGCATGAAAGCCGCCGAGATGCTCGCCGCCGCGCAGGGCGGCGGTACGGCAGAGACTGCCTACCGCTATGCACTGGTACAAGGCAACGCCTTTGCGGTGGTCGGCGCGGATTATTCAGCCCTGAATCTCAATATTGGCGGTGCGTTGGAGCTTTACGACCCCGCCACCGGACAAGGGCAACTGACCAAAGCCTACCTCAAGGAACGCGCCGGATTTGTCGAGCGAAAGCTGTACTACAACATCAAGGACGGCGACTACAACGTCAACGGACGGTTCGTGAAGGGCGGCGTAGACGACTACCTCGCACAAAACATTCTCTGGGACGACCGTACCGGCAACATCCAAATTCAACGCATCCCGACAATCGATGCCAACACCCGCCGCGTCATCTTCGGCTCGGATGCAAATGAAACCGACATCACCGGCGCCAATGTAGCCGATGCCCTGTTTGGCGGAGGCGGGGACGACACACTGACCGGAGGCAAGGGTAACGACTATCTCGAAGGTGGGCATGGCAACGACACCTACAAATACAACGCGGGCGACGGATTGGACACCCTCCTCGACACCGGCGGACAGAACATCATTACCGTAGACGGGACCGACCTGGCCGGAGGCGACCAATACGGCGACGCCCGCGTCCACAAGGATGCCAATGGCCACCTCTACGTCCAGACCGATCCCAACACCCTCCTGATAGACGGCAACATCGTCATCCAGAACTACGGCACGGGCGGCAGCTTCGGGCTGAACCTATCCGCCACCCCCGTTGCCGATCCGGTTTCAACCACGCCCGCTATTGTCGGCGACCTCGCCCCGATAGACCAAGACCTTGCCACCGCAGGCGTACAGCTCGGCTACGACACCTTGGGCAACGTCCTCATCGACACTAACACTCCAGAACCGGGACGTGCCGACCGCCTCAACGGCAGCACCGGCAACGACATCATCGAAGGGCGAGGGGGCAGCGACATCCTCGACGGCGGCAACGGCAACGACCGCATGTACGCCGATACTCGGATTGATGCAGCCACCGCCATCGCACTCGGCAACAGCCAAACCGGCAGCGGCCTCAAAGGCGACTGGCTGGCGGGCGGCAGTGGCGACGACACTATGGCCGGCAGCACCGGCGACGATGTGCTGGCGGGCGGAGGCGGCTCTGACCTGCTCATTGGCGGGGCGGGTAATGACGATATCCTCGGCGACCGGGATTGGGTGGCGAACAGTTTCGATTGGGCAGTGACCGACCAGCCGGACGGCACGCGTTACTTCTACCCCGTCACCGATTACCCCGCCGCCGTCGGCGCGGCCGACGTCATCTACGCCGGAGAAGGCAACGACCATGCCTGGGGCGGCACCGGCAACGACGTGATTTTTGGGGAATGGGGCAGCGACAAACTCTACGGCGAACAGGGCAACGACATCCTCATGGGTGGTGCGGGGATCGACTACCTCTATGGCGATGCGGGCAGCGCCACGGCGCAAACCTCCGGCAACGACTACCTCGACGGAGGAGACAACACCGACTACCTGTACGGCGGCGCGGGCGACGACATCCTGACGGGCGGCAAGGGCGACGACTTCATCTACACCGGCAGCGGCAACGACGCCATCCTCTACAACGCAGGCGACGGCAAGGACACCATAGACCGCAGCGGTGCTTTGCCCGGCGAAGCAGGCATCGTGCGTTTTGGCGCGGGTATTTCCGCCAGCCGGATACGGCTTGGCTTGGGCTCCTTGAAGCTCGACCTGGGCAACGGCGACGAAATCCACATCGCAAATTTCGACCGCAACGATGTCTTCAATAGCGCCAGCATCGACCGCTTCGAATTCGAAGATGGCAGCTCGCTGACCCATACCGAACTGCTGGCGCGCGGCTTCGACCTCGACGGCACGGCGGGCGACGATGTCATCAACGGCACCAACACCACCGACCGCGTCCACGGCCTCGGCGGCAACGACACCCTGACGGGCAACGATGGCAACGACATAATAAACGGCGGGGCTGGCAACGACAGCTTAAGCGGCGGCAACGGAGCCGACTGGCTGGACGGCGGGGCGGGCAACGACATCATGGACGGAGGCGCGGGAGCGGACACCTTCATGCTCAGGCCGGGCGCCGGGCAGGACACGATCGTCAATGCCGACTACATGGACAGCATAGTCTTCGGCGCGGGCATCGCGGCATCCAGCGTGGTTGCCAGCGCCTCGGTGGACGGCTGGCGCCTGAACTATGGCCCTTCGACAGGCTCAGGACAGGCGGGCGACTCGGTGTTGCTCGCCGGCAGCTATCCCGACGAACTGCGCTTTGCCGACGGGACTGTCCTCAAAACCAACCAATTGTTAACGGTGCAGAGCGGCGCAACCGGATACGAAGTGGCGGGCACTGCGGCAGGCGAGAGCCTGACAGATACCCATTACTGGGCGACCTCGTTCGCGGGCGGCGCGGGCGACGACACCATCATGGGCGGCGGCAGCGACACCACCTACCGCTTCAACCGGGGCGACGGCAAAGACAACCTCATCGACCTCGCCGGACAGGACACGCTGGCCTTCGGCGCGGGCATCACGGTCAATGACATCGCATTTGCCTACGAGGACTGGGGCGACTACTCGCCGAAGTTCAAGATTCATTACGGCCCTTCGGCAGGCTCAGGACAGGCTCCCGATGTGGTTTCCATCCTGAACGGCGAACGCGGCGCGATCGAGAAATTCAGCTTCGCCGACGGCACGAGTTACAGCTTTGCCCAGATGGCCGCGCTGAAAGGATTCACAGCCCCGGTGGAACAGCCCGCAGCAGGCGGCGCGCAGATTTATTCATCGTGGGGACATATCGGCAGCAAACGCCTTATCGTCGGCACGGCGGGCAACGACATTATCCAGGCCAACAACGATGCGGTGCCGCTTGCCATCTATGCCGCCGGGAAGGGCGATGACCGGATTCAAATATCGGAGAACGACGGAACCGGCGTCGCCAGCCTGCTGTTCAATGTGGGCGACGGGCACGACACGATCAACGTCGTCAAGAATTCGTCCTTCAACTCGCTGCCGCACAATACCTCGCTCGTGTTCGGCGGCGGCATCAACCCGAATTCGCTGACCTTTGCCGAAACGAGCCGCACCTATCAGGGCTACAGCCCTTTTGGAGGCGGATGGGGCACCTACACCGTCACCGACCTGACCATCGGTTACGGCATGGCTGGCGACAGCATCGTGGCCGAGGGCGGGCTGGACCGCAGCGCAAAATTTGAATTCGCCGACGGGCGTCAATTTTCGTATGGGCAAATGCGTCTTTTCAGTTTGGGGCTGGGGGGCGGAGTGATAAGCGGAGGCGGCGAGGCGGCGGGAGCGTACCAATACACCCCCGGCAGCGGCTCGCAGGTGATTTACGGCAATTCGGTCACCGTCGGCGGACACCCTGTATCAGCGGTGTCGTTCGGCGCGGGCATCACGCCTGCGATGCTGAGCCTCGGGTTGGGATCGTTGCTGATCCGGGTGGGTGCTGGCGGCGACGAACTGCACATCGCCGATTTTAACCCCAACGATGCGTATGCGACTAACCAGATACAGAGCTTCCAGTTTGCGGACGGCACTATGCTCACCTACAGCCAGTTGATCGATCTGGGTTTCGACCTTAAGGGCAGTGCGCAGGACGATACGATCACCGGCACCAGCGCCACGGATAGAATTGATGGGTTGGACGGCAACGACACGTTGAATGGCGGGGCGGGCAACGACATCCTGAACGGCGGTGCAGGCAACGACACTTACCTGTTCGGTTATGGCGACGGCGTCGACCGCATCTACGACTACGGCGCGAACACGAGCTTGGACAAGGTGTCGTTCAAGGCTTCGGTGAATCCCGGCGATGTCGGGGTGGTGCGCAACGGTGATGATCTTGAGCTGCATCTCGCGGGCTCTGCCGACATATTGGTGCTGTCCAACTGGTATGCGGACAATGCCTACCGGGTCGAGCAGGTGCAGTTTGCCGACGGCACGGTGTGGGACAAGCAGGCAATCGCGGGAATGACGGGGGCGCTGATCTCGGATCAGTCCCTGCAAAATCAAACGACGCTTCAGGATGGCGCATACCGTTTTGCTATTCCGGCCAATGCATTCAGCGAAGCTAACTTGACCTACTCGGCCACTATGGCTGACGGGAATCCACTGTCGGCCTGGCTGACTTTCGATGCGGCAAGCGGTGTTTTCAGTGGCACGCCAGGCAATCTGGACGTGAGCAGCCTGAGCCTTTCGGTGGTGGCGACGAATGCCGGTGGTCAGTCGGCGAGCAGCAGTTTCACGCTGGATGTGCTGAATGTGAACGATGCGCCGACGGTGGTGAACCCGATTTCGGATCGGTCTATTCTCGCGGGACAGGCAGCAAGATTTAACATCGCCAATAGTGCTGTTGCAGCGGATGGCTCAATGACAGACACGACCGACACCGGTACGGCGAACCAAGTCTGGCCGAATTACGGCTCGTATGTGTGGGGTGGCGCCGGCAACGATACCTACCAGTTTGCGCGCGGCAATGGGAATATCTATTTTAGTGATTGGGATATGACTGTAGGTAATGTAGACACGATTCAGCTTGCCGATGTGTTGCCAGCCGATATTTCCGTAGCGCAGAATCAATGGGGAGACGTGACACTTTCCGTAAACGGCACCACAGATAGCCTGACCTTGGGAAATTGGCTCTACTCGGATGCCAGCAAGATCGAGCAGCTTGCCTTTGCAGACGGCACGGTGTGGGGCGTAAATGACATTCAATCCATGCTTCCTGTCTCGCCAACGACGGGCAATGACTACATCACCGGGACGGACGGGAACGATGCAATTCGGGCATTGTCCGGGGATGACAGGCTGATGGGCGGTGCAGGTGACGATACGCTGCTGGGCGGCGCGGGTCACGATGTGTTGGACGGGGGGAGCGGAAGCAATATCTTGGTTGGCGGTAGCGGCTCGGACGAAATAGATGCGGGCTACTGGGGCGGCGATACGGCTAACGACATGTTGTCCGGTGGCGAGGGGGATGACAACCTCTATGCAGCCATCGCAAATGATTTGCTGATGGGCGGAGCCGGTAATGATTACGTTGAAGGGAATGACGGCAACGATGTGGTGCTGTTCAACCGTGGCGACGGGCAGGACAATTATGACCCGTATTCTTCAAATAATGTGCCGTTGGCGCAACGTACGGATACGGTTTCGCTGGGGGGCGGCATCAGCTACGCCGATCTGTCGTTCGGTCGCAATGCGAATGATCTGGTACTGAATACCGGCAACGGCGAATCGATCACTTTCTCGAATTGGTTTGACATCTCCTGGCAAGACAACAAGGCGGTCAGTACGCTTCAAGTTGTTGCCGAAGCGATGGCCGGTTTCGATACACAATCCACCGACCCGCTGTTGAACAAGCGCATCCAGCAGTTCGATTTTGTCGGGCTGGCTAATCAGTTTGAAGCCGATCTGGCAGCAGATCCGACCATCACCACCTGGCAGCTTGCGCCGCATCTGGCCGGGTTTTCACTGGGCGGTTCGGATACCGCCGCTGTCGGCGGCGACATGGCCTATTTGTATGGCAAGAACGGCAATCTGGATGGCATTGGTGAAGCAGAAATACGCGCGCAGTTGAACGATGCGGCATTCGGCACGGGAAGCCAGACGTTGACTATAAACAATCCGGGCGTTGGCTTGGGCGTGTTTAACGACATCGATTTCATTCACGGCGACAGCCTGAGTTACAGTGCCAGTCTGGCAGATGGCAGCGCGTTGCCTGCATGGTTAGCGTTCGATGCGGCTACGGGAGTATTCAGCGGCACACCGGGGAGCAATTATGCGGGCATCTTGAACGTGGCGGTGACCGCCACCGATACCGGCGGACTTTCTGCGACCGCGAATTTTGCGCTGACTGTTACGGGCAATGGGCAAATCAATGCCGCTCCCATGGCTTTGCCCGACATCGTGAATGTCAGCGAAGATACCGCGCAAATTGCCATTCCCGCGGCCGGCCTGCTGTCCAACGATACCGATCCCGATGCGGGCGATACGCTGGGCATTGCCGGGTTCGATGCGGTGACCGCGCAGGGCAACACGGTTACCCAGGATGCCAACGGCAACCTCGTGCTCGACATCGGCAATAACTATCAATCGCTGGGCGCAGGACAAACTGCAATGGATAGCTTTACCTACACCATCGCTGATGCGGCAGGCTTGACTTCGACTGCCACGGTGGATGTCACCATCGCGGGCGCGAACGATGCGCCTGTCACGGCAACAGCTATTGTCGGCCAGCAAACAAACGAAGACACGCCGTTCAGCTTCACGGTGCCAGCCGGAACTTTTACCGACATCGACAACGGCGACACGTTGAGCTACGGCGCGACGCTGGCCGATAGCACCGCGCTGCCGGGCTGGCTGACTTTCGACGCCGCCACGCAAACCTTCAGCGGCACACCGGGTAACCGGGACGTGGGTAACTACAGCGTCACCGTTACGGCGACCGATACGGGCGGCCTCACGGCAAGCTCGACATTCGCCGTCGATGTCGCCAACGTCAACGATGAGCCGACCGTGAGCATGGCGCTCACCGACCATGCCGCCCTGCAGGACGCAGCATTCAGCTTCGCCGTTCCGGCAGGAACATTCAATGATGTTGACTTCATTCATGGTGATGCGTTGAGCTATAGCGCGACGCTGGCCGATGGCACGGCGTTGCCGGGCTGGCTGACTTTCGACGCTGCCACGCAAACTTTCAGCGGCATCCCGACCAATTGGGACGCGGATAATTTGAACGTGCTGGTGACTGCAACCGACACGGGCGGCTTGAGTGCCTCCAGCGCGTTCAACTTCAATGTCGTCAACGCCAACGACGCGCCGACCGCCAATGCCGATGCGGGTGCGGCAACCGAAGACGGCGGCGCTGTGCTGCTCGATGCTGCCGCCCTGCTGGCTAACGACACCGACCCTGACTTCATCCATGGCGATGCGCTCAACATTGTCGGGGTCTCGCAAGCCGCTTCCGGTGCTGCGGTATCGCTCATCAATGGCGCAGTGCAATACGATATAGGCAGTTTGTATCAATCCTTGGCGCAAGGCCAGACCGCCACCGATACCTTCAGCTATACCGTGAGCGATCTGGCGGGGGCCACCAGCACCGCCACCGTCACCATGACCGTCACCGGCGTGAACGATGCCCCGGTCACCGTAAACGATGCCGCTGCCGTACAGGAAGACCTCGCCCTCATCGCCACCGGCAACGTGCTGGCCAACGACAGCGACGTGGATCAAGGCACCGTATTGAGCGTCGCCAATGCGGGCACGCTGCAAGGCAACTACGGCAGCTTGTTGCTGAACGGCGATGGCAGCTACACCTATATGCTGGACAACGCCTCGCTCGCGGTGCAATCGCTGGCCGTAGGGCAAATCGTCACCGAGAGCTTCGCCTATCAGGCTACCGATGGCATCGCGTTCACCCCGGCCACGCTCACTGTCACCATCACCGGTACCAACGATGCACCGGTGACCGTCGCCGATGTGGCCGCCGCACAGGAAGACCTGACCATCATTGCGACGGGCAATGTGCTCGCCAACGACACCGATGTGGATCAAGGCGCGATGCTCGGCGTGGTCGATGCGGGTTTGTTCGCTGGCAGCTACGGCCAGCTCACGCTGGCTACCGATGGTAGTTACAGTTACGCACTGAACAATGCCTCGCCCGGTGTCCAGTCGCTGGCCGCAGGGCAGGTCGTGACCGAGACCTTCGCCTATGCAGCAACGGACGGGTTGATTGCAACACCATCCATGTTGACCGTCACCATCACAGGAACGAATGATGCGCCGGTGACCGTCGCCGATGCGGCGGCTGTGCAAGAAGATATCACTATCACCGCAACCGGCAATGTGCTCATCAATGACAGCGATGTGGATCAGGGGGCGGCGCTCGGCGTGCTGAATGCGGGTGTGTTCGCGGGCAATTACGGCCAGCTCACCCTCGCTGCCGACGGCAACTACAGCTACGCATTGGACAACGCCTCGCCCGGCGTGCAGTCGCTGGCCGCAGGGCAGGTTGTTACCGAGACCTTTGCTTATGAAGCAACAGACGGCACCGTAGCCACACCATCTTCACTCACAGTCAGTATCACCGGCACCAACGACGCGCCTGTCGTCGCCGCCGATGCAGTCTATGTGCGGGAAGAACTCAATATCACCGCGACCGGCAACGTGCTGTCCAACGACAGCGATGTGGATCAGGGCACCGTCCTGAGCGTGGCCGATGCCGGGCTCAGGGCAGGCAGCTACGGCAGTTTAAATCTTGCGGCGGATGGCAGCTACAACTACGCCGTGGACAATGCTTCCCCAACGGTGCAGACGCTGGGACGCACCGCACAGGTCGCCGAGCATTTCGGTTACACAGCGACCGACGGCATGGTCGGCACCACCGCAGTATTGGATGTCTTCCTGAACGGGACGAACGACGCCCCAATTCTGGTTGCACCACTGGCCGATCAGAACTTCACCTTCCACAAACACTTCTCCTGGCAGATGCCGGAAGGAAGCTTTACCGACATCGATCAGGGTGATACGCTGACCTACGGTGCGGCTCTTGCCGATGGTTCGGCGCTGCCGGATTGGCTGAAGTTCGATGCCGCCACGCGAACCTTCTCGGGCGAGACACCGAAGCAGGTCGGCTTTGTGGATGTCCGGGTGACCGCGACCGACAGCGTGGCCGCTACCGGCAGCACGGCTGGCAGCCTCTCCGCCTCGGATGTCTTCCGCATCTCGGTCAGCCATGGCAACGAAGGGGTGGGCAACGGCGAAGACGCGCCGCCGCCCGGCCACGACCGCAACACCAATGACGGCGCGGGCGCTTCGCCGGGGCATCCGGGCAAAAAAGGCGGCAACGGCCACCCGACCGCTTCGGCGCATCCGCAAGAGCAAGATCAGCATGACAGATCTTCCGATGCGAAAAAACACAAGGGCGATACCCCATCGCAGGATACCGGGGATTCCGACAGCCGCCGCACAGACGAATTGATCCGCGCCTGGTTCGAGGAGAAAAGCGCGAGCGAGCAGTATTCGTCTTTTGGCACGCTGGACCGGCATGGTGCCTGGGGAGGCCAGATCGACCGGCAGGTAAAACGGAATGTTGCCAGAGGCATCTCCGGGGATGTCAGTTCGGAATGGGAGCGGATGAATGCGCGGCTCAAAAAGCATCTGGCACAAAGCGGGGGCGACGAAGGCATCTCTGCGGAGTCCGGCACGGGCGCCAGATCGTTCGGTCTTTACGGTTCGGGCGGCAGCCAGGGCATCCCCCAGTTGGGCGTGGGCAACGGCCAGCAGATGAAGGCGCTCACGGGACTCAAGGAGGGGCTGGAACGGCTGGGTTGTTAATAATCCCATCGGTCCTGCCGAGGCGCGAGGTCAGGGCGAGGGAACGTGCTCGGCGCAGAAGGCAGCGAGTCTGGCGAGCAGGCGCTCCAGCGCCAGGTTGGCGGCATGCACGCCGCCATAGGCATCCTCGGTCGCGGCATTCTCGGTCTCGTCGAACTCCGCGCTGGCGATCACCCGCCGCGTGCCGATGTCGATCAGTTGCGCGTTGAGTGTGAGCTGCACCCGGCTCGGACGCACGCTGAAATCCTGCTGCAGCCGGATGAGTTCTGTATCCAGGCGCAGCGCGGCCGATACTGCGGAAGGCGTCTGCACCACCGCGTGGAACGCCCCGGAGCGCTCCAGCGCCTGGGCAAGCAGCGGCGCGAGCATGCGCGCCGGCGTGTCCGCCCAGCGGTTGCGCGAATACACCTCGAGCCCGTGCGCCTGGCGCACCCAGACCATCTGCGCGGTGTCGAAGCCGGCGCGCGCGCGCGGCATGCTGACTGCGAGCACGATCTGGTGTTGCGCCGCTGGTGCGGAACGAGCCGATACCGGAGCCGGATTGGCCTCGAGCAGATAGATGTTGTCCGGCGGGGGCGGGGGCGGCAGCAGCGTCGAGCAGCCGCCGAGCAAGCACATCGCGAGGGCGAGGGCGACACGCCGCGCGCGCCGGGTCGTGTTGTTCGATTTCATTGGCAACTCCGTCATAAGGATCATTCACCCGGTCCGGGCGGCAAGTTGGGCCGGCCCTGCAGCAGCATGCCGGGGTTGCGCTCCAATGTGTCGCTGAAGCGGCGTAGCGAGGCGGTGAGTTCGCGCAGTTCGGCGATCGCCTGGCGCGCTTCGGGCAGGGCTTCGGCGCGCACGCTCTCGATGGCGCTCGCGGCGCTTGATCCGGCACGCGCGGTTTCGTTGGACATCCGGTCGAAGGTGTCGGCGCTGCGCTGGATGCGCTGGAGCAACTGCGGCAGCTCGGCGCTCGCGAGCGCGGTCAGCCGCGCAGTGTTTTCCATGGCGCGCGAGGCATGATTCAGCCCGGCGTCGATTGCGCCGGTTTGCGCCGCGAGCGTGCCCGACAGGCGCTCCAGGTTGGCCAGCGTGCGGCGCAGCGCGACGCGGTTTTCCTCGTCCAGCAGCGCGTTGACGCTCTCGCTGCTGCGGTTGAGATTGGTGAACAGCGCGGTGACCGCAGTATCCAGGCGCAGCATCAGCGACGGTCCGGTGGGGATCACCGGGTATTTTTCGCCGGGGCCGGGCTTTAGCGGAGGCGCGTCGCGGCTGTCGCCGGAAAGCTCGACATGGGCGATACCGGTCAGCCCCTGCACCCGCAGCGTCGCCACGGTGTCCCGCTTCACCGGCGTGCCATGTTCGATGTCCAGCGTAAGCTGCACCAGCTCGGCGTTGCCCGGTGCGAGCTCGATGCGGCGCACCCCGCCGACCTGCACGCCGCGATAGCGTACCGGCGCATCCAGGCTCAGGCCGGACACCGACTCGCTCATGTAGATCAAATAAGTATCATAGGCCTTGCGGTAGGATTTTCCGCTGGAGAGCCACAGCACGCCGCCGATCAGCAGCGCGCCGAGTATCAGCACGAACGCCCCGACCACCGCAAAATTTACTTTCGATTCCATGCCTGCTCCCGTGCCCCGCGCCCGCGCGGGCCGTAAAAATATTCCCGGATTACCGGATGCTCCGAGCGCGCCAGTTCCTGCATCGTGCCGTTGCCCAGGATACGCTCTTCGCCCAACACCGCGACGCGGTCCGCGGCGCGCCACAGCAGGTCGAGGTCGTGGGTGACCATCATGATGGTGATTCCGAGCGCATCGCGCAACTGGCGCACCAGCTCGTCGATGCCGACGGCGCTCAGCGGGTCTAGGCCGGCGGTCGGTTCGTCCAGGAACAGCAGTTCCGGATCCAGCGCCAGCGCGCGCGCCAGCGCCGCGCGCTTGCGCATGCCGCCGGAGAGTTCGCTCGGGTATTTCGCGCCGGCGTCGGCCGGCAGGCCGGTGAGGGCGATCTTGAGGGCGGCGATCTCGTCGATCAGCGCCGCGCCGAGGCGGGTGTGTTCCCTGAGCACCATGGCGACGTTCTCCGTCACGGTGAGCGAGCTGAACAGCGCGCCGCGCTCGAACATCATGCCCCAGCGGCGCCTGAGCGGCAGCGCCTGCTCGTCGGAGAGCCCGATCACTTCCTGGCCGAACACCCGGATCGAACCGGACACCGGCGCTTGCAGCAGGATGATCTCGCGCAGCATGGTCGATTTGCCGCAGCCGCTGCCGCCGACCAGCGCGAAGATTTCGCCGCGATGCACCGAGAGGCTCACGTCGCGATGCACCACCGCGTCGCCGAAACGGGTGTTCAGGTCGCGGATTTCGATCACGTCGTCGGGTGTGTTTGTTGCGGCGGTGTTCACGGCGGGACTCACAAATTCAGCCAGCTGAAGGCGATGGAGAACAGCGCGTCGGCCAGGATCACCAGGAAGATCGACTGCACCACGCTTTTCGTGGTCTGGTGCCCGACGCTCTCGGCGCTGCCGTTCACCTGGAATCCCTGGTAGCAGCCGACCAGCGCGATGATCACCGCGAACACCGGCGCCTTGCCGATGCCGATCAGGAACGACGTCAGGCTGACCGCGTCGTCGAGGCGGTCGATGAAGGTGGTGAAGCTGACATCGAGCTGCGCGCGCGCCATGACCATGCCGCCGAGCACGCCCATGATGTCGGTATAGACGGTGAGCAGCGGCAACGCAATCACCAGCGCGATCACCTTGGGCAGCACCAGCAGGTCGAGCGGCCCGATGCCGATGGTGCGCAGCGCGTCGACCTCCTCGGTCACCTTCATGGTGCCGATCTGCGCCGCGTAGGCCGAGCCGGAGCGGCCGGCGACGATGATGGCGGTGATCAGCGGCGAGAGCTCGCGCACCATCGACAGGCCGACCAGGTCGGCGATATAGATATTGGCGCCGACGCGCCGCAACTGTTCCGCGCCCTGGTAGGCGATGACGATGCCGAGCAGGAAGGAGAGTAACCCGGTGATCGGCAGCGCCGCGACGCCGGCGGTTTGCAGGTTGTACAGGATGGAGCGCCAGCGGATGCGCCGCGGCTGCATCACGGAGCGCATCAGCGCGGTCGCGCTGGCGCCGAGGAAGGACAGCAGCCCGAGCGCACCGAGCAGCCCTTCCCATGCGTTGCTGCCGAAACGGGCCAGCACGCTGGGCGCGGGCGGCAGCGCGACGGCAGACCCCGCAGTGCGCGCGGCGGTCAGGCGCAGCAGCGCCTCGAATTCCGGGCGCAGGCCGGTAATGCGCACGGTGCGCCCGCCGGTCTCCAGAGCGCGCCGGATGCGATGCAGCAGCCATGCGCCCGAGGTGTCCAGCGCGGTGACGGCTTGCGCGTCGATGAGCAACTCGCCTTCGCCCGGCTCCGCGAGCGCTCCCAGGCATGCCTTGATCCGGGTCTCGGTCTGCGCCGCCGAGCGCAACAGCCATGCGCCCTCGCAGCGCAGTTCGCGCGGCGTCGCGCCGGGACGGATATCTGCGGTTGCCTGCGTGATGGCGTGGCGTGGCGTGGTCGGTACGTTCATCTGTCCTGTCGGTCGAATCGGGTTGAACGCGGGATTGCGATAGGGGCGATGGGCTCGTTATCAATCGTCTGGCGTGTCGCCTGCCGAATGCTATGACGCCCCATGTCGGCTGTCAAATGAACCTAGAAAAAGCAGTTAGCCACAGAGAACACAGAGTTCACAGAGTAAAACCAAACGGTTATAGAGAA
>CAYGIF010000026.1:0-20320 GCA_964349865.1 uncultured Gallionella sp.
CCGAGGTTTTGCCGGACAGTCATGGCGGTGGCTTCTCTGATCATGGTAATTACCTCAATTGATATGATTGATGCAGTCTATTCCTGTTCGGTACGATTGTCCAATTCATGCAGGGAACGTGCTGCTGGTTTGGATGTGCTACTGGAAATTGCTGCGTGAGGTTTGCCACGTTGCTGGATTAGCGACTGCAAAGGATGAGAATCAATTTGACTCCGGTACTTGTGCTTTCTTTTAAAGTTCTGATGGGCTGCTTCCGGGCCGGGAATAATGCAACACCACTTTCGCCTTCGTGCCAGTTTCTAACCATCAGATGGATCGCGCCGACCATCCGCTCATCGGCCTTATGTGAATATTCACATAAGGCCGATTATGCACAGTTCTCGATTATGTGAAGTGAAGGTTTAAATTTGCACCAATCGCTGATTGCCGGTGACTAGCGCAAATTCAGACCTTCACATAATTACAGCCTCTTCAGGAAGTCGATCAGCGAATCAGAAGCCGTGTAGCGATGTATCTTGGCCTCTGGTTCGTGAAGCATGGACAAGGCATGTTCCTTCATAGTCAGATCAGCCTCGACGTAGTGATGCGTGGTGACAGGACTCTCATGGCCGAGCCAAAGTGCGATGACACTGATGTCGACGCCGGCCTGCAATAGATGCATCGCAGTGGTGTGCCTGATCGTATGTGGAGAGATTCGTCGCTTTGCCAAATCGGGGTTGCTCTCTGTTGCCGCCACCACCGCCAATGTGAGTCTCTGGGTAACATTATTACGTGTCATCGCATGTCCGCTGCGGTTCGGCAACAACGGTGATGCGGCATCGAACTGCGGATTCAACCTCACTCTAGCTGCCACCGGCAGCAATGGCCGATTATCCAGTCGGTCATGAGTTTGACCGTCAGTGCCCCACGATGGTGGCGCTTGGTCACATAGCTGGCAAATCCTGCCAGAAAGGTGTCCGATGATCGCAACACGAACCCAAGACGACGGCGTTCCGCAAGATAGTCCTCGACCCTTCTTTGCAAACTGATGTGCGCACTCATGATTTGCTCCTCGGCCACGGCAGCGCAACGGCCGACAGCTTCGGTGTATCGAGCTTGGCGTAAATCAGAGTGGTGTTCAGCGACCTGTGACGCAGCAGGTCAGCGACTTCCTTGAGCGAACTGCCGCTATCAACAAGGCGACACGCCAGAGTATGCCGAAGTGAATGTGCGCTGGAATGTGGCAAACCTACGCGGCAACAGGCGCGCTTGATTACCTTCTGTATCGCCATGGAGGTAATTGGATAGTCTCGCCCCTCCTTCTGCCGGACGAAGATGGCCGAGTTCCGGGTGGCAGGTCGCTCATGTTGCAGATAATCGGCAAGTGCCTGACCGGTTACCATCGGCAATGGCAGGATGTCCTGACGTAGCGATTTCGTTCCTCGCAACATTACCGTGCCTGCATGCCAGTCAATGTCGCTGATCATGAGATGAGCGATTTCGCCGGATCTCAATCCCATGTCCAATGCACAACGCACAATTGCGTAACCACGCTTCGGAAAGCGCAGGTCGGCGGTAAAAGAATTCAGCAGGCGTTCGGCTTCTTCAGGTTTGAGAGCGCGCGGCAATGATGCCAGCTTCCAATGAACAGGATTCGAGATGACGGCAGTCAGATTACCGACCTGATCTCCACAGGTAGCCCGATAACGAAAATAGCTACGCAATGCAGATGCCAATTGCGAGGCGTTGGAAGGGGTTGGGCGGGCATCCAACTGGCTGGCAAGGAAACGCCGCACATCTTCTGCTCGCAGTTCGGAAATGTTGATCGGTCGCCCGGCGAATTGCTTATGAAGAAAACGTCCAGCAATGCGAGTTCGCTGTCGACAACTGCCTTCTGCCAACCCTCGCACATCGCGCAGGTGCTCTCCGTAGCGTTGCAATTCCTCGGAAATGTGATTCGAGCAAGCGGATGGTTTCCGTGCATCTGACGCGGCATGGTGCGTAGTAGTGTGGTCCATAGTAGTCTCCTGAAGTGGGACCACTACTTCAGGCTACCGCAGAAATTATGTCCAGCTTACATTTGCATCAAAACCTGCCTTGCCGCTTACTTCCTGACTCTCAGCACAATCCGCTTCAAAACTTCACATAATCTAGAACTGTGCATAATCGGCCTTATGTGAATATTCACATAAGGCCGAGGAGCAGAAGTTCAGAATCGCTCTGCTGGATGACCGTTCAGGACGTAGGATTAGCTTCTACATTTGTCCTTTCAGTCACGGCGCTTGCAATAAGCCCCGCAACCCCCGCGCCTTCGCTATCACAGTGGTATTGAACAGGTTGCGCGCTACAAAACCGGACAGATCAAAAGCTCGCAACAAACGTAAACTGCCAGCTTTGTCATTGCCTGGGCAATGTGGTTTAATCGCATCCATGAAATTCCCCTTCCAGAACGTCGCGCTGATCGGCAAACACAAGTCTCCGGAGATCGCCGGGCCGTTGTTGCGCCTGGCCGCATTTTTGTCGTCCAAGGGGCTGAATGTGGTGGTGGATAGCCTGACTGCCGAACAGATCGAATCCAGCCCTTATCCGGCGATGAATCTGAACGAAATGGCTCATGCGGTAGACCTGGCCGTCGTGATCGGCGGCGATGGCACGATGCTGAACATCGCGCGCACCCTATCGCCGCACCAGGTGCCGCTGGTCGGGGTGAATCAGGGCAGGCTGGGCTTTCTCACTGATCTCACCTTGGAGAATATGCAGGACAGCATGGCGGAGATGCTGGACGGCAAGTTCGTCACCGAACAGCGCCTGCTGCTGTCGGCGCGCGTGTTGCGCGACGATGTCGAAGTATTCAGCGGGCTGGCCTTTAATGAAGTGGTGGTGCATCGCAACCATATCAGCAGCATGGTCGAGTTCGAGGTGCGCATCGATGGCGAATATCTCTATAACCAGCGCGCCGACGGGCTGATCGTCTCGACGCCCACCGGCTCGACCGCCTATGCGATGTCGGCGGGCGGCCCGATATTGCATCCCAGCCTGGATGTGCTCGAACTGGTTCCGGTATGCCCGCATACGCTGAGCAACCGCCCCATCGTGGTGAAAGGTTCGTCGGTGCTGGAAATCCTGCTGCATCGCACCGGCGATATCCGCGTGCGCTTCGACAGCCACACCAATTACGATTTGCAGTTGCACGACAAGATCGTCGTCACGCGCCATCCCGAGCCTGCCTGCCTGCTGCATCCGGTGGGGCATAGCTACTATCATACGCTGCGCGAGAAACTGCTCTGGAACCAGACCCTGTAAATCTGGAAAAAGCAGTTGGTGGGGTGGGTAGGTGCGAATAAATTCGCACGAACAATCAATTGTGTGCGAATAAATTCGCACCTACAAATGCTGCCAGCACATTGGAGCAACATATATGTTTTTTGCTAACTGCTTTTCCCAAGATAAATGCTGAAGTTTCTGGCCATCCGCGACTTCGTCATTGTCTCCTCGCTTGAGCTGGATTTCTCTTCCGGTTTCACCGCGCTGACCGGCGAGACCGGCGCGGGCAAGTCCATCCTGATCGACGCGCTGTCGCTGGCGCTCGGCGAGCGCGGCGACGCGGCCATGGTGCGCAACGGCTGCGAGCGCGCCGAGATCGCCGCCGAATTCGACATCGCCGCATTGCCGCATTTGCAGGCATGGCTTGCCGAGCAGGAACTGGCGGGCGATGAGGGTGTGTGCCTGCTGCGCCGCGTGCTGGATGCCGGGGGGCGTTCACGCGGTTTTATCAACGGGCGCAGCGCCACATTGCAACAGTTGCGCGAGGCAGGCGAACAGTTGCTGGATATTCACGGCCAGCATGCGCATCAATCATTGGTGCGGCCCGACGCGCAGCGTTTGTTGCTGGACGGATATGCGGGTGTGACAGCCGATGCGGAGAAAGTCGCAGCGCTGTACCGCGATTGGCAGGCCTTGCGCCGCCGCCGCATCAGCCTCAGCGAGAACGCCGAGGCGGTGGCCGCCGAGCGCGAGTTGCTGCGGTTCCAGCGCGACGAGCTGGAAGGGCTGGGTTTCAACGCGGCGGAATGGCACGAGCTGCAAGCGGACTACGCGCGCCTTGCCCACGCCGCGAGCCTGCTGGAGACCGCCGCTTTCGGCATCGAAACCTTGAGCGAGGCGGACAATGCCTGCCTGGCGCAGCTCAACACGCTGGCGGCGCGCCTGCGCGACGGCATGGCGCATGATGCCGGTCTGGGCGAAACGCTACAGATGCTGGAAAGCGCGCAGGCCGAATTGCAGGAAGCGGTGTATGCCTTGCGCCATTACCAGCAGCGCCTGGATACCGATCCGCAACGCCTGCATGAACAGGAACAGCGCATCCAGGGCGTGATGGATGCCGCGCGCAAACACCGCGTCGCGCCGGAACTGCTGGATGAAGCCTTGCGGCGCGTCGTAGCGCGTCTGGCGGAGTTGGGCGGCGATGCCGATCTGGTCGCGCTGGAACAACAGGAAAAATCCGCGCGGCAAGGCTATCTGGCGGCGGCGCAGAAATTGACGGCGGCGCGCAGGAAAGCCGCCGACAAGCTGGCGCGCGAGATCACTTCTGCGATGCAGACGCTGGCGATGCAGGGCGGCAGTTTCGCCGTGGCGCTGCTGCCGCTGGCCCAAGACGATGAGACTGGGGGGAATGCCTGCGGCCTGGAAACGATAGAGTTCCAGGTCACCGCCAATCCCGGCGTGCCGCCGCGCAGCCTGGCGAAGGTCGCATCGGGCGGCGAATTGTCGCGCATCGGCCTGGCGATCCAGGTTGCTGCGATTCAGGTCGCCGGCGTGCCGACGCTGATTTTCGACGAGGTCGACAGCGGCATCGGCGGGCGCGTTGCGGAAATCGTCGGGCATTTGCTGAAAAAACTGGGCAAGGATTATCAGGTATTGTGCGTGACGCACCTGCCGCAAGTAGCGGCAGCCGCCGACCACCAGTGGCAGGTGAGCAAGGCGGTGGAAAACGGCGTCACATTAAGCCGCATCGCCGTATTGGATGGCGAACAGCGTGTCGAGGAAATCGCGCGCATGCTGGGCGGGGTGAAGATTACCGACACGACGCGCAAACATGCGGCGGAGATGTTGGGCGTGGCCGCTTGAGGTATCATGCAGCGGCTTTGATTAATTGAAATGACGAGATGATTATGCGTATTAAACTGGTTTTGCTTTCCACATTGCTGGCTTCATGCGGCTACCTTTCCTCGCCGGTATTGTCGCCATACAAAATGGACATCCGCCAGGGGAATTATGTTACGCCGGAAATGCGCGAGAAACTCAAGCTCGGCATGTCGAAGCAGCAGGTGCGTTATGTGCTGGGCACGCCGATGGTCAGCGATGCCTTTCACGGCAATCGCTGGGACTATATATATAGTCTGGAGCAGCGCGGCGAAGTGGTCGAAAAACAACGGCTGACGCTTTATTTTGAAGGCGACAGTCTGGTGCGCATGGACGATGGCGGCCAGCCCGGGCAATCTGCAAAATAAAGGATTCAATATGGGTAAAATCAAAATCGCCATCGCCGGCAGCGGCGGACGCATGGGGCGCGCCTTGCTGGAAGGCGTGGCGCAAGCCGATGATCTGGTGTTGCATGCCGCGCTGGAATACAGCGGCAGCGCGCTGCTCGGCAAAGATGCCGGGGAACTGTGCGGCGCGGTCTGCGGCGTAAGAATCGGCGCGGATGTGGAAGTTGCGTTGCAAGGCGCGGATGTACTGATCGATTTCACCCGCCCGGAAGGCACGTTGCGCCACCTTGATGTCTGCCGCAGGCTCGGCGTAAACATGGTGATCGGCACGACCGGCCTGAATGCGCAGCAAAAGGCGCAGCTTGGCGCGGCGGCGCAGCGCATCGGCATCGTGTTCGCGCCCAACATGAGCGTCGGAGTAAACCTGGTGTTCAAGCTGCTGGAAACCGCTTCGCGCGTATTGAGCCACGGCTACGACATCGAGATCATCGAGGCGCACCACCGCCACAAGGTGGACGCGCCGTCCGGCACCGCGCTGGGTATGGGCGAGGTCGTCGCGCGCACCCTGGGGCGCGACCTGGCGCAATGTGCCGTATATGGCCGCGAAGGCGTGACCGGCGAACGCGACCCGTCCACCATCGGCTTTGCCACCGTGCGCGGCGGCGATATCGTCGGCGACCATACCGTACTCTATGCCGGCACCGGCGAGCGCATCGAAATCACCCACAAAGCCAGCAGCCGCGCCACCTTCGCGTTGGGCGCGCTGCGTGCCGCAAGATATTTGAAATCCAACCCGTCAGGTCTTTACGATATGCAGGACGTATTGGGGCTGAAATAATTTTTGGAATCCGTTATGGACTGGAAATTACTCGGCGTCGTATTCGTTGTTCATCGCCGAAATGGGCGATAAGACGCAACTCGCCACCATGCTGTTTGCCTCGGACAAAGAAGTCAGTAAATGGACGATCTTTCTTGGCGCATCGCTGGCGCTGGTCGCCGCTTCCGGCATCTGCGTGCTGGCTGGCGGCGCACAGCGCCGGAACACTCTTGTGAAAAAATAGGCAACCAATTGGATTTATTTGGTTTTTAACCAGGCAGATATGCGCAGCGATAACGGAAATGGTGCTGCAATAAATACTTGATTAAATTACTCGTTATTTGTACTTGACACATCCTGCCGGTTGGGACAGAATTCGAGGGCGCGTCAAAATGTCGCAGAACAATTGCGCGAAGTATGTTTCAAATAATAATATAAACGGGAGGTTATCCAATGGAATTATCCAACACTGGGAGCGCGCCAGTTCCCTTCATGCGGCAGATGCTTCAAAACAAAATATTAATGTTGACCGTGCTGATAGCTGTCAGTGCTGCGGCTTACTTCGGTATCGGTCTTTTCATGTTGCTCAGGCATTAAACCAACGCTTTGATCTGAAATATTCAGGTTGCCTTAAAAAAACGGCGACTGGAATAGCGGCATGGGTAAGCAAAGAAAAATCGGGTTTTTCAGGTTGTTTTGTGTCAACTGTTCAATGGCGTCAGCCATCAATTGTTAAGGGAGGAGTAAACGATGTCAGAACCAACTTCAAGTGGCGCAAGCCCACATTTCATGCAAAAGGCGTTGGATAACCAGTGGCTTATGTTGGCGCTGGCAGTGTTGGTGCCTTTGGTGCTTTATACGCTGTGGGGACTATGGGACGTAATCAACGTACCGCCAGCTCCCTAACAACGCTGCGCTTGATTAATTAAATAAGGAGAAATACAGCTATGGGAACGTCTTATACCCCCCCAACAAATCCTGACTGGTGGCGTGAACCAATCGAACGCACCGAAATATGGTGGATTGTGCTTGCATTTGCATGGTGTGTGTTCATGTTCGTGTGGATGATCGGCTGGCACTTTGTCGGGCCGCAAAACATGAGCAACGAAACTTACAAAACCACCCCCGAGGCGTTTTCCAAGAAAGTTGCTGACATGCAAGCGAAGTACACGGTCCGCAAGGATGCAGCCACCGGTGAAGATGTTGTGGCGCCGCCACCCGGCAGCGATGTCTATCTGGCCGCCATGCAGTGGCAGTATCGCCCCATTCTTGAGTTGCAAAAAGGGCAAAAATATCGCCTGCATATCTCTTCTCTCGACGTGGGACATGGGTTCGGGTTGTTGCCGGAAAATATCAACTTTCAAGTTTATCCAGGCTACGAGCAGGTTACTAACATAACCCCCAATAAAACCGGCACTTTTGCCATAGCATGCGGTGAATACTGCGGTGGTGTCGACGCGCTTGGACATCACACGATGCTGGGCAGAATTTACGTAAAGGAGTAGAAAATAATGGCGACGACAACAATGTCTGATTTTCGTGTTGATCCGGTGTCCGGCCTCAAGATTCACAGAACGGCCAATACGCTGGTCAAGTGGAATGCGTTTGCGGCAGTAGTGTTCTTGCTGGTTGGAGGCCTGTTTGGTCTCGGGGTGGCGCTTACCCGCATGCCGAGCGTGCAGTTGCTCAGCCCCGAATTGTTCTACATGGCGCTGACGGCTCACGGCCTGGTTAATCTGGCGGTGTGGATCATTTTCTTTGAAATGGCCGTGCTGTATTTCCTGGGCGCGCATGTGCTGGGTAACCGCTTGGCGACGCCACGCTGGGCATGGGCGCAATTCTGGCTGATGCTCGTCGGCGCAGCCCTGGTTGCCGTTGCTGTGCTGGCGCCAGTTTGGGGCGGCGCACCATCAAGCGTGATGATGACCTCGTATCCGCCGCTTCAGGCTCAACCGCATTTCTATCTGGGGTTGATCCTGTTTGCCGTGGGCGCGCTGATCGGTTGTTTTGTGTTTCTCGGCACGCTGGTGATTGCCAAGAGGGAAAAAACATATAACGGATCGCTTCCGCTGGTGGTGTTCGGCGGCGTGACGGCTACCGTGATTGCCGTTTTTACCATCGTTTCCGGCGCGCTGATCCTGATCCCTACTTTCCTCTGGTCGATAGGGCTGATCAGTCATATTGATCCGATGATATATCGGGTTGTCTGGTGGGGTTTTGGCCACTCCTCGCAGCAAATCAACGTAGTTACCCATATCTCCATCTGGTATCTCATTGCGTCATTGGTGTTCGGTGCCAAGCCAATGTCCGAGAAGGTCAGTCGTGGCGCGTTCCTGCTGTATATCCTGTTCCTGCAACTGGGTTCCGCGCACCATCTGCTGTCCGATCCGGGGCTGACTTCTACCTGGAAGATATTCAATACCAGCTACATGATTTATCTGGCAGTGTTGGCCAGCATGATCCATGGTTTGACCGTCCCCGGTTCCATTGAAGTCGCACAACGCAGGAAGGGTATGGATACCGGCTTGTTCACCTGGCTCCGCAAGGCGCCTTGGGGCAATCCGATTTTCTCCGGTATGTTCCTGTCGCTGGTTGGTTTCGGATTTATCGGCGGTATCACCGGCGTTGTGATGAGCGTGGAGCAGATCAACATGATCATCCACAATACCGTGTATCTGCCGGGCCATTTCCATGGCACGCTGGTAGCCGGTACGACCATGGCGTTCATGGCGGTTACTTACTGGCTGATTCCGGTGGTGTTCCAGCGCAAGATCGCTCTGGCCAGCGTGGCGAAATTGCAACCCTATATCTTCAGCCTCGGCGCTTGGGTATTTTCCATTGCGCTGATGGGTGCCGGTACGCTGGGTGTGCAACGCCGCCATGCGGATATTACTTTTGCCGGTCAACCATTGGCTTATGAATATCCGGAAATCGCCAAGGGCTTGATGGATATGGGCGAGATTTTCGCTGTGATCATGTCGGTTGGCGCGATCATGTTTATCGTGGTCGTGCTGGCCTCCATCTTTGCGGGTGAGCGCATTCCGGAAGGCTCCGCGCCTTGGCCGAAAGTGGAAGATGCCGATGTTGTGGCCGAGAGGACAGGAAAGAAACATATTGGCATGTGGGGTATGGAAGCGCCTGGAACTTTCATTCTCGCCATGATCCTTTTCGTAACGCTCGTGTTGTACTACTTCATTAACTTTAAGTATCTGTCCACAGTCTGGGGCATGTCCTAAAGGAATAAGATGACGGGGAGGGCGCCATACGGTGCTCTCCCCTGATTTCTGCAAGAAAAGTAGAGATTCAGTTAGAGGGAGACCTCTAACCTAAGCCCGGTTTGCAAAATCTTGAGCATATGCAAAACAAGCCGTTGAGCCAAATTGCAGGCTGACATGGTTTAGGTTAGAAGTATTCGGAAGCTGGGAATAAACCAATGCCTTCTCCAGATAGAGGAGAGAGGAAGGAAACGGACGATAACGATGATAATAGTCAAACAATATATCAATCTCTTTAAATTGCGCATCGGCGTGGTGATAACTCTGGCGGCTTTGGGCGGCATGGCAATTACCCCGGGGCAAGCGCTGACGAGCTGGCAGGTTCTGGTTTTGTCGCTGACGGTCATGATGGCCTCTGCGGCTGCGGGAGCCTTCAACCAGTACTTCGAACGCGATATTGATGCAAAAATGACGCGTACTCAAAATCGCCCTTTTTTAAACGGCTATTTTCAGCATGGCCGCAAGTGGCTGGTGGTCATCGGGTTGATGCTTGCGGTTGCGGTAACATCCGCTGCCTTCGCATTTAACGCGATGACGGCGTTGAACATTTTCCTCGGTGCGTTTACCTACGCTATTGTTTATACGGCTTGGCTGAAACGGCGCACTTGGTTGAATATCGTATTTGGCGGATTGGCGGGGAGTTTCGCGGTGCTTGCCGGCGCGGCGGCAGTCGATCCTTCGTTTGGCCCGCTTCCCGGGCTGCTGGCGTTGGTGCTGTTCTTGTGGACACCTCCTCATTTCTGGAGCCTGGCGATAGTCATTCGCGATCAATATGCCGCAGCGGGTGTTCCGATGCTGCCGGTGGTAAAGGGCGACAAAAAAGCGGCACGCATTATTTTGGGGCACACTATCCTTCTGGTGTTGGTTTCCCTTTTGCCGGTGTTTTACGGTTTAGGCTGGATTTATCTCGCTGGCGCGTTGCTGGGAGGAATTTATTTTATATTCAAGAGCGTTCAACTGGTGCGCAATCCGACGAAGCAAGCGGCTATGGCCAATTTTGTTGCGTCGCTGGTGCAGTTTAGCGTGTTAATGATAGCGCTGATGCTGGAAGTGAATTTCGGTTCCTGATTTTTCATTGCCTGAATAAAACCCGTCTGTGCAAGCCTCAGACGGGTTTTTCATTTTGTAACCTCTCAAAGAGTATATTAGCCAAGTATAATTTAGCTTGCATTTCAGATATATCGTATTAAAATACTCGAGTATTCCTGATTTGCTTCGGCCAAGCTCGGGTGACATCATTTCGGTGGGTTTGATTTCATGGGAGCGTGATTATGCGTCGCTATTTGTTGCCGATAAGTCTGGCATTTTTAAGTTTTGGAGTTTTATTGCCCGGAATGCTGTTTTATTTGACGCAGCATGGGGATGCTGGCCGTGTAGCGCCGGATAAATCAACTGCGCCAGTAGTAAAGTTGCAGGCGCAGTCGGCGGAGCCGGCACCCCAGCTTTTTAATGAAAAAGAAATTCTGCGGATAAGTCAGGCCGCGATAGGCAACCAGCTCGGCGATTATACTTTTCTGGACAGAAGCGGGCGCTCGGTGCGCTTGGCGGATTACCGTGGCAAGCCACTGGTTATCAGCATGATTTATACCCACTGCCCGTTTGTCTGTGCGACTACTACGCGCAGCTTGAGCGCGCTCAAGTCATCCCAAGCTGCGTTTGGTGAAGATAGCTTTGGCGTATTGACGGTCGGTTTCGATACTGAAAACGATACGCCCGAAGCGATGAATGATTTTGCCAAGCGGATGGGCGTGAACCTGCCTAAATGGGAATTTGTCAGTTCTGATCCGGAAACGATCAAAAAGCTGAGCAAGGACTTGGGATTCGTCTACTTTCCTACCGACGAGGGCGGTTTTAACCATATAACGCAGACAACCTTTGTTGATGGGCAGGGTAAAGTCTATCGTCAAATATATGGAGAGGAATTTAATAACAAGACGCTGCTCGAACCCCTGAGGGAAATGATTTACAACATTAAAACGGCAGAACCGGGGCTGGCCGGGTTATCGAACAAGGTAAAGCTCTTTTGCACAGTCTACGACGATACAACGGGGAAGTACGAAGTGAGTTACAACTATTTTTACGGAATCGGGTTGGGTGTCCTTATTTCATTGCTCATTACATGGTGGATCGTGATCGAATATCGCCGCAGCCCAAAGCGCAATTACTCAAGTCATGATTGATTCAAGCCAAGAAAACGCCTTTTTCGGATGGGCGCGCTCAAAATGTTTTTCTAGAGGTTTCCGGTGATTAAACTCATGCATCGCATCGGCCAAGGCATTTTTTTGCGCTTGGAGAGCGTGTTCAATGGCGTTTTTGGGCCAACATTGAATCCATTCTATTATCTGGGCGCGATCACTTACTTGATGTTCTGGATCATCGTCGTCAGCGGGTTTTATATATACGCTTTTTACGATACCGGCGTAAATGATGCTTTCAATTCGGTGGAGCAGATAACCCATGAGCAATGGTATCTCGGCGGCATCATGCGCAGCCTGCACCGTTATGCTTCCGACGGGATGATATTGTTCGCCGTTTTGCACCTGCTGCGCAACTTTGCCTTCGACCGTTACCGTGGTTTTCGGTGGTTTTCTTGGTATACGGGTGTCCTGGTGCTGTGGCTGATTTATATAGCGGGTATAAATGGCTACTGGCTGCCTTGGGATCAACTGGCGCAGTTTGCCGCTGCGGCAACCGCTGAATGGCTGGATGCGCTGCCGATTTTCAGTGCCCCCCTGGTGCGCAATTTCCTGGAACAGGGTAGTGTAAACGATCGCTTCTTCTCGCTGCTTTCGTTGATTCACCTGGGTGTCCCTCTGGGCGCTTTTGCGATTATCTGGATTCACACACAACGTGTGCCGCAGGCTAAAACCTCTCCACCAAGAGCAATTACGGTCGGATTGATCCTGTCCATGGTCGTGCTCTCGCTGATCTATCCGGCTTTAAGCCAAGGGCAAGCGGATTTGGACTCTGCACCATTTATTTTGAACATGGACTGGTTCTATTTGTGGGGCTTTCCATTGCTCTATTCCTGGGGTCCGGGCAAAGTTTGGATATTGGTAGGTGGCGTTACCGGCATTTTATTATTGCTGCCGTTCCTGGGAGGGAGGCGCGGCAAGGGCGAATACGAGATCACCACAGCCCCCGCAGGACATGTAGCGATCGCCAAACAAGGCGAGACCATACTTGAGGCCGCGCTGCGCCAGGGATTGAACCTGCCCTATGTTTGCCGCGACGGGGCCTGCGGTACCTGCAAGGGCAGGATACTGAGGGGTACGGTCGATTACGGCACTTACCAGAAAGGCGCGCTCACCGATGCGGAGAAAGAGCAGGGCAATGCGCTGTTTTGCTGCGCCAAGCCGCTATCCGATTTGGAAATAGAGTGCCATGAGGTCGATGAGCTAGGAAAATTTCCAATAAAGACCATGAAGTTCATTGTGCAAAAAATGGAGCGCGCAGCGCAGGATGTGATGCTGCTTGAATTGCGCCCGGAAGGCGATGAGCGGATGAATTTTATCGCCGGGCAGTATATCGCCGTGCATCTGGATGATGGCACCAAACGCAGTTATTCCATCGCCAATGCGCCGCATGAATCGGATCATTTGCAACTGCACATCCGCCTGGTGAAGGGAGGCAAATTCACCGGCCATGTCTTCAATGAAATGAAAACAGGCGATAGGCTGCAAGCGGAAGGCCCGCTTGGCACTTTCTTCCTGCATGAAGAAGGCGACAAACCCATCATCTTTATGTCGGGAGGATGTGGTTTCGGCTCCGTCAAGGGCATGGTGGAGCATGCCTTTAAGATCGGGCTGAACCGCCCCATGACGCTGTATTGGGGCGCCAGAATACCGGAAGATTTTTATCTTGCGGATTTGCCGGAAAAATGGCAGCGCGAACATGACAATTTCAAATTCATACCGGTCCTGTCCGAACCCAAACCGGAACATGGCTGGCAGGGCAGAACCGGCCTGGTTCACGAGGCCATCCTGCAGGATTACCAACAACTGGACGGCTATCAGGTATATGCCTGCGGTTCGTCCGAGATGGTCGAGGCGGGTCGTGCGCCATTCATGGCCAAGGGGTTGCCGGAGGAACAGTATTTTGCTGATAAATTTTCGGTCGCCTGCCATATAGCCCCGGTCGCGGAAGCATCAGTACCCTCCGAGGGAGTGAAACATGGCTAAACCGTTACAATATATCGGCCAGGGATTGTTTTATGCCCTGTTTATGGGAGTAATCGGCTATTTCTCCAATCTTCCGGCATACACTCACCTGCCGCCCGATGAAACATTGATCAAACTGAGCATCAGACATGCCGGCCAGCGCGTGGGCGAGTGTCGCGAGCGTTCCCCGGAAGAACTGGCCAAATTGCCCGAATACCAGCGTAAAGGAGGTACCACGGTGTGCCCGCGCGGGAGGGCCGATTTGGTGGTTGAGCTGGAAATGGACGGGAAGCAGCTCCTTCACGAGGTGCTGAGACCGACCGGGTTTGCGCACAGCAGCAATGCCAATATTTACCGGCGCATCCCGGTGAAGGCGGGAGTCCATACCCTGAAGGCGCGCCTGAAGGATCGCCCCGGGGACGATTTCAACTATGTGCATGAGGAAACGATGACTCTTGCTCCGGGACGTATCCTGGTAATTGATTTCAAGGCGGTGACCGGCGGATTTATTTTCAAGAACAAAAATGCAACCCAAGGATAACGAATGAGTTCAACATATCAGCAAGCAAATGCCGGACAAGGCGCGGATGTGGCCGCCGAAGAAAAACGCAGGGGCGGGTTTACCCTTTCCATGCCGTCTGATGCCAGCCGCAAACTGGCTGCCGGCTGGCTGTGGCTCGGCATTGCATCGCTGGTAGGCGCCGGGCTGTTCGCCATCCTCCTGGTGCTTTCGCGCACCCCCTATATCCAGGATATTTTTCCCTGGGTTGATTTTTTCCACACCGCGCTGGTGGTGCATGTGGACTTGTCGGTGCTGTTATGGTTCATGGCATTCGCCGGGGTGCTGTGGAGCCTGAATTCATCATCCAGGTTCATCGGTATCGGCTGGCTGGCTCTGGTGCTGGCTGCCGTGGGGGCTGCCGTGATCGTGCTGTCGCCCTTTATCGCTACGGGCAAACCGCTGATGAGCAATTACGTGCCGGTCATTCAAAGCGCCTTCTTTTTTACGGGATTGATTATTTTTGCCATTGGCGCAGCCGTGCTGGTGTTGCGCAGCCTGATAGCGGTGCCCTCTGCCGACTTGTGGCGGGGCGGTGAAGGTTCGATTCGCATCGGTTTCTATGCCGCCTCCATTTCCACGGTGTTTGCCCTGGTTGCTTTCGGCTGGTCTTATGCCCTCATCCCGGACGTTTTTGAAAGCACGCAGTATTACGACCTGCTGTTCTGGGGCGGCGGCCATGTGCTGCAGTTCACCTATTCGCTGTTGATGCTGGCCGGCTGGCTGTGGCTGGCGGACGCCTGCGGCGCGAAAATCCCGCTGACCCCGCGGGTGGCGTCGGCCCTCCTTGCACTGGGGCTGCTGCCGGTATTCTACGTCCCGGTTATTTACCTGTCCTTTGCCGGCGATATGGGCGATTACATGGAGCAATTCACCAACTTGATGAAAGTTGGCGGCGCCTTCGCCCCCGTGCCGCTCGGTTTGGCAGTGCTTTACGCGATCGGCGCGGCAGGAAGCACCCCGGCGACAAAGCCGCTACGTGCGGCACTGCTTTCGTCGATCATCTTGTTTGCCATCGGCGGCGGGATCAGCCTGGTGATCGGGGACAGCAATACGATCATCACCGCGCACTATCACGGAACCGGCGGGGCAATCAGCCTGGCCTTCATGGGGCTGGCCTTCTATCTGCTGCCGCGCCTCGGCTACCGCGAGCCGGATTTGAAGTGGGCCACACTGATGCCTTACATCTACGGCGCGGGGCAACTGCTCCACATTATCGGGTTGCTGTGGTCCGGCGGATATGGCGTGCAGCGCAAGGTCGCGGGAGCCGCGCAAGGGCTGCATGGCTTCGCGCAGACGGCAGGCATGGGATTGATGGGTTTGGGCGGGCTGATCGCCGTGGTCGGAGGAATCATGTTCCTGGTAGTGGTTTTCAAAGCCATGCGCCGGCCAGCGTAACAGCACTTCCAATAACCACGCTTTCGAAAAGTTTTCGCAGGGTGCGTAGAGCGCACCCTGCGTTATTCGTTGAGAAGCTACTCCGTTGGAAGCAAAAGATAGTTGATGAAACCGAACGAGATAAACGCCAGCACCAGAATAATGACAAAGAAAATGATGCTGCGGTTTTTGAAGCGCTCCCCGCGCGAAACCTCGATGCGGTCAAGTATCCAATCGGACGCGAAGTAGAGGCCTGCGGCCACCAAGGTGTAATAGATAACTTCCAAGTTCATTCTCCATTAATATTTCACAACCCGTTCATTATATTATGCTGTCACGCTTTGGGCGGATGAATTTAACCGGTTATCTCCGAATGTATTGCAGGCGGCGGTAAGGGCTCCCTTGACTACCTCCAACCACACCGAGTCTGTCGCGCGCAGGATGCTGCTCCGGTTTGAAGGCATCCTGAATAAAATTTTCGGCAATGACCTCAATCCCTTTTATTATCTGGGTGCGCTGGGATTCTTTTTTTTCTGGGTGCTGGCCGTCAGCGGCGCCTATCTTTATGCCTTCTATAAAACAGGCATAGAGCTTTCCTATCCTTCCGTCGAATATCTCACCAATGAACAATGGTATTTCGGCGGCATCATGCGCAGCCTGCACCGTTATGCATCCGATGCGCTGGTGGTGGTGATGGCGCTGCACCTGTTGCGTGAATTTATCCTGGGGCGTTATCGCGGGGCGCGCTGGTTTGCCTGGATTACCGGGGTGCTGCTGATCTGGCTGATATATGCCACGGGCATCAATGGATACTTCATGGCCTGGGACAAGCTGGCCCAATATGCCACCGTGGCGACCATGGAGTGGTTCGATTGGCTGCCGATTTTCGGCGGGCCGTTGTCGCAAAGTTTCGTATCCCAGGAAGTCCTCAATGACAGGTTCTTTTCGCTGATATCGTTTTCCCATGCGACCTTTCCGCTGTTTGTGCTGCTTTTTCTCTGGATACATATCCTGCGTATAAGCTACCCGGTGGTTAATCCCAGGCGCGGGCTTGCGCTGGGCATGCTGCTGGCGATGCTGGTTCTGGCATTGGTAAAACCGGCATTGAGCCAGGGGCCGGCGGATATGGGGATCGAACCGCGCAATATCGGCATCGACTGGTTCTATCTGTTTGTTTATCCGCTGCTCGATATATGGTCTCCTGGCGCGCTATGGGCATTTGTTTTCGGCCTGACCGGATTGCTGAGCATCTTGCCGTGGCTGCCGACCAGAAATAAACAGATACCGATTGCCGAGGTAAGCCTCAAGGATTGCAGCGGATGCCGGCGCTGCGTCGCCGATTGCCCCTTTGAAGCGGTGGTGATGCAGCCGCGCAGCGACGGGATGCACTTCCCGGAAGAGGCGGTGCTGGTGCCGGATCGCTGCGTCAGTTGCGGCATTTGCGTCGGCGCCTGCCCCTCTTCAACTCCGTTCAGGAGCGATGCCGGCTATGTGAGCGGAATCGAAATGCCCTCCATGCCGATGGCCGGGCTGCGCGCCGCAATGACGGCCGATCTGGCAAAGCTGAAAGGCAATGCGCGGGTCATGGTGTTCGGCTGCGATAACGCGGCGAACATCGAGAAATTGCGCGGCGCAGGCGTGGCCGTCATGAGCCTGCCATGTACGGCCATGTTGCCGCCGTCCTTCATCGAATATGCGCTGTACGAGCATCAGGTCGACGGCGTATTTATCACCGGCTGCCGCGAGAGCGACTGTTACCATCGGATGGGCGACCTGTGGACGAAGCAGCGGCTGGGCAGGGAGCGGGAGCCGCGCCTGCGCGGGCGCGTCGAGCGCGAACGCGGGCGCATCAGGCTGTTCTGGGCGTCTTCCGCCGATTTCAAAGAATTGTCCGGGGAGCTGGAGTTATTCCGCGCCGGCCTGAAGAAGCTGTCTCAATAAATATCATGGGATGCGTTGCAGCCAGGAAGCCCGGCGGCTAGGTGCGCGACGCAGGTCGTAGCCTAGACTACGATGCCAAGGAGCACAACAATGCTGCCGGGCTTCCTGGCTGCAACCCTTCGGGACGTCGGCATTTGGTTCTCCGGCCATGTCGCGGCTCGCTTGTTTGGAATAACCAAACGGCGCTTCACCGCTTCGCGCCGGAGAACCAAATGCCATAGTCGCACCCATGATATTTATTGAGACAGCTTCTAACGCAATTCCGCAAAAAAATTCCTGATCGCCAGCACGCGCTGGCGCAGATCGTCATGCTTTAGCTCGATCCGCAACTTGTCCTGCCCCGCCATCTTCACGTAACGCCTGCTCTGGATCAGGGTGATGACTTTCATCGGATCGATCGGCGGGTTCGGGACGAACTGGATCTGGATCGCTTCGCTGGACGCATCCACCTTGCTGATACCGAGCGGTTTGGCGGCGATGCGCAGGCGGTGGCAGTCGAGCAGGGCCTGCGCGGGCTCCGGCAGCAGGCCGAAACGGTCGATCAGTTCCTGAAGCATGTCGTCCAGTTCCTCCGATGAATTGCAATTAGCGAGGCGCTTGTAGATCACCAGCCGCTGGTGGATGTCGCCGCAATAATCGTTGGGCAGCAGCGCGGGGGTGTGCAGGTTGATCTCGGTGGTGACGCCGAGCGGGTGCGCCATGTCCGGTTCCTTGCCCTGGCGCAGCGAACTGATCGCGGCGTTGAGCATGTCGGTGTACAGCGAAAAACCGATTTCCTGCATCTCGCCGCTCTGCGATTCGCCCAGCACTTCGCCTGCGCCGCGGATCTCCAGGTCATGCATCGCGAGATAAAAGCCTGAGCCCAACTGTTCCATCGACTGGATCGCTTCGAGGCGTTTTTTCGCCTGCGCGGTGAGCGCTTCGGTCTCGACCAGCAGATAGGCGTAAGCCTGGTGGTGCGAGCGTCCGACCCGCCCTCTTAACTGGTGCAACTGCGCGAGGCCGAAGCGGTCGGCGCGGTTCATCAGGATGGTGTTGGCGGTCGGCACGTCGATGCCGGTCTCGATGATGGTGGTGCACAGCAGCACATTGAAACGCTGCTGGTAAAAATCGCGCATCACGGATTCCAGATCGCGCTCGCCCATCTGCCCGTGCGCCACGCGGATGCGCGCTTCCGGCAACAGCGTCTCCAGCTTTTCCGCCATGTTGGCGATGGTGTCCACTTCGTTGTGCAGGAAATACACCTGCCCGCCGCGCTTCAGTTCGCGCAGCACCGCCTCGCGGATGATGCCGTTGCTGGTCTGCGCGACGAAGGTCTTGATCGACAGGCGGCGCTGCGGCGCGGTGGCGATGATCGAGAAATCGCGCAGCCCTTCCAGCGACATCGCCAATGTGCGCGGGATCGGCGTGGCGGTCAGCGTCAGCACATCGACCTCGGCGCGCAGCGCTTTCAGGCGCTCCTTCTGCTGCACGCCAAAGCGGTGTTCCTCGTCGATGATGACCAGGCCGAGGTTATGGAACTTCACATCCTTCTGGATCAGCTTGTGCGTGCCGATGACGATGTCGAGCCTGCCTTCCGCCATGTCCTTCAGCGCCTGCGTCTGCTCTTTCGCGGAACGGAAGCGCGACAGCTCGGCGATCCTGACCGGCAGGTCGGCGAAGCGGTTGGAAAAATTCTGGAAATGCTGCTCGGCGAGCAGCGTGGTCGGCACCAGCACAGCGACCTGCTTGCCGTCCAGCGCCGCGACGAACGCCGCCCTGAGCGCCACCTCGGTCTTGCCGAAGCCTACATCGCCGCAGATCAGGCGATCCATCGGCTTGCCGGATTGGAGGTCGGCGATCACCGCCTCGATCGCGGCGGCCTGGTCGGGCGTCTCCTCGAAGCCGAAGCCGGCGGCGAACGCCTCATAGTCATGCGGCATCAGCTTGAACGCATGACCCTTGCGCAACGCGCGCTGCGCGTAAAGGTTCAACAGTTCGGCGGCGGTGTCGCGCACCTGCTGCATCGCGCGGCGCTTGGCCTTGTCCCAGGCTTGCGTGCCGAGTTTGTGCAACGGCGCGGTTTCCGCCGCGCCGCCACTGTAGCGGCTGATGAGATGCAGTTGCGCAACCGGCACGTAGAGCTTGTCGCTACCCGCATATTCCAGCAGCAGAAATTCGTTCTCGCCTTCGCCGAGGTCGAGATTCACCAAGCCCCGGTAACGCGCGATGCCGTGCTGCTCGTGCACCACCGGGTCGCCCGGCTTGAGCTCGGACAAGTCGCGCAACATGCCTTCCACGTTGCTCTTCTTTGCGGCGCGCGCGGCGCGGCTGCGCGGCTGCGCCGCATACAACTCGCTTTCGGTGACGATGGCGAAGCCGTTTTGGAGCGCGGGCGTCTCGCCCGCAGGCGGGCGAGACGCCCGCGTTCCCAGCGTAATGAAGCCGTTCTGCAGCGGCGCGACGCACAACATGAAGGCCGCATTGCCTTGCAGGAACTCCGCATAGTTTTCGCATACCGCCGGGGCGAGGCCGTATTCGTGCAGATAGCCCGCCATGATCTCGCGCCGCCCGAGGCTGTCGGCCAGCAGCAGCACGCGCCCGTCGTAGCCTTGCAGAAAACCCTGGAGCGCCTGCGTGGGGATTTCGGCGCGGCGGTTTACCGCGATGTGGGGGATGGGGGCGGTGGGACAGGGGGTTAGATTTTTTGAGTCAACAGCAACCCCTCCCGACCTCCCCTTGTC
>CAYGIF010000027.1:0-19316 GCA_964349865.1 uncultured Gallionella sp.
CGCCCAAACCGGAGGTGCGCCAGGTGATCGAGGCTCCCCCGGCGCCGCCCCCGCTGCCGGTGCTGGCCGATAGCGACAGTTTCATGCTCGATGCCCTGGCCGGGCTGGTCGGCAATAAATCGCTGATGAAGTTCTTCCATACCGAACGGATCATCCGCAACATCGTCGCCACCATCGACAACCTGCCGCGCAGGCGCGCGCCGATGAGCGTGATGCCGGTCGAGCGTGCTCCGGGCAAGTTCATCACTGCTGGCACGGAAGACAACCTGACCATCAGCCCGAAAAATGCGGCGCGCTATACGCCCTACGTGAAAATCGCCGAGGCGATCGACGCCAAGAAGCTGGTCGGGCTGTATGTCCGCCTCTATCCGCTGTTTCAGCAGGCCTACGAAGAGCTGGGCTACCCGAAGCAATATTTCAATGACCGCCTGATCGTGGCGCTCGACGACCTGCTGGCTGCGCCGGACATCAAGGAGCCGGTCAAATTGGTTCGCCCCAATGTGTTTTACCTGTTTGCCGACCCCGATCTTGAAGGGCGTTCCATCGGCCAGCGTATCCTAATGCGGACAGGCAGCAAGAACGAGGCAATCATCAAGGCCAAGCTGCGCGAGATCAAACAGGAACTGATGCTCCACGTGCGCGTGAAGAAAATGGAGAATGCCGGGTGATCGGGACTCCATTGTCGGCGAATACACGGCTAGTGCAGGGTATGTGTCACGTACCGGAATCATGGCATTTTGCATTCCCACGCTGTAACCAGCGACTTGGTTGTCGTTTTTTGACAGCTTGGTCGAATGGCTAGTTGTTTCATCAGAACGCGGGAATGATAGCCCAATGCTCTGGCAGCTTGAATCTTGGCCCGCACTTTCAAATGCGCCCTGGTTAGCGGAGCAATTTGACAGAGTACGCCGAACGGGTTCATTCTCCGGGCTGGCCGGGGGTTTTGAAAGGGTTGATTATCATTATCCGCATCTGTTTTATTGCAATTGCCAGTATGGCGCTCGGCGCTTGTGCAACGTCGCCGTCATCCGATGGCCGCCTGCAAATGACCGCGCCGGCCTCGGTAAGCGCTGTTTATTCCGAGGTGGATATGCAATTGTCCCTTGTCACGGAGGCCAACACCGGTTCACCCTGTGTTGGGGCGGAGTGTGAGTTTGATCGTGCTTTCGACCACAGTGTTCTGCGGCTGGGCACACGCCTGGCGCAATCGGCTTTTGAAACCTATCCTGATCTGACTGATCGGTTTGGCAAATTCGAGTTTGTTATTGCCGAAAAAGCCAATCCGGGGAGTATCTCCAGCGCAACCGGTACGGTGGTAATTTTCCGCGGCGTGCAAAAACTGCGTCTTGGCGAAGAGGCTTTGGCCTTCTTGATCGCCCGTGAGATGGGGCATGTGATCGGCCGCCACCATGATGAAAATACGGCAACCGGCATCTTGTTTTCAGTGCTGGCTTCGGTGTTTATGCCGGTTACCAACCTTATAAGCGGTTCCGCCGCTTTGGCGCAGACGGCTTCAGCGACTACGGCGTCTACCGCGGCGGCCTCGGCTGCTTCGTTTATCGGTTCCAAGATAACCATAGCGAGCTACAAACTCGACCATTCGCGCGAGGCCGATGCCATTGCCCTGACCTTATTGGGCAGGCTGGGATGGAACAGAAACGATCTTGCGGAAGCCATGGTCGCCGGCACAAGGGTTATGGGTGACGACATCTGGTCGAAGGATCTTCGTGTCTCTGCCGAGAATGTCGTCAGACTGGCCGGCGCGCAAAACAGCATCACCGGGCTGAATGTCAGCCGCGCCGATAACGGGAAAACAGTCATCAAGATCGGATTGGCGCAGCCGCTGGCCAATTTACCGGCTGGATTCACTACCGATGCTCCGCCGCGCATCGTTCTCGATTTCCCCAATACCACAAACGGCCTGGGTAAATCGGTTCAGGATTTTCCCGAAGGAGACTTGCACAGCACCAATATTATCCAGGCTACCGGGCGCACACGTTTGGCTATCAATCTCAATCGGATGCTTTCCTATAACACCAGAATCGAGGGTAACAGCCTGTTGATTACCTTGCAGGGCAAAGTTGCGGATATCGCTGCGATCGGCGATACATCGCGCTTTGCCGAAGCCGATCCGGCTATGCGCCAGCGCGCAGATTTTTAGCGGGGTGAGCCTCTAAAGGCAGCACAGCCGCAGGATAGCGCACCGCATCTACCATTTCCGGGCAATTCCATTACCTTTCAAAACAGCAATAACCATGCAGTGTGCATTCCATGCATCGATGGCAATGGCGCAGAAGCGCGCCCTATTTTGATTCCGCATACAGCTTCCCCGACATCAAGCTCGCCGAGATAATCAGCAGCGCGCCCAGCCAGTCGCGCAACTGCATCGCTTCATCGGCGAGAAAATACGACGAGGCGGCGGCGACCACCAGTTCGAACAGGAACAGCACAATGGCGCGGTTTGCCGGTAGACGGGCAAGCGCATACTGCACGGCGAAACTGGTGCCGCACAGCACGATGCCGAGCAGCGCGAGTATCAGCCAGGCTTGCGCATCGATCGCCGGCAGTTGGTCTTGCAAGCCGCCTTGCCACCACAACAGCGGCACGGTCAGCAGCGTCGTGCCGAGCCACACGCTGTAGGTCTTCACCTCCACGCTCAGATGCGCGGCACGCCGCGACACCACGTTGGACAGCGCGAAAGCCATGCCCGCCGACAGGCCGATCCATTCGGCAGGATTGTTCGGCAGCGGCAGGCCGAGTTGCGGCTCCCACAGCATGATGAATGCGCCGCTGAAGGACAGCGCGATGATGAGATAGCCGTAGCGGTTGAGCCGCTCGCCCAGCAGCCAATAGGAAAACAGAACTGTCCAGAGCGGCGCGAGATAGAACAGCAGCAGCACGCGCATCACCTCGCCGTGCAAGATCGCCAGCACATAGCCCAGATTCGTCCAGCCCGTGCTCAACAGCAGCGCCGCCGCCCACCAGCCGACACCGTTAGGCAGGCGCAGTTCGCGCCAGACGCGCGGCAGCATGAACGCGCCGCACAGCATCGCCAGCAGATAGGTGAGCAGCGTCGCCAGCGCGCCGGATACGCCGGCATCCTGCAACACGCGGAAGGGATACCAGATCAGCCCCCACACCAGCGAGCCGCTCAACACGCCGGCAATCGGCAGCAGATTTTGTTTTGATGGCACTCGCTACGCCTTTATAATTCCGCAACTCGAAAAACACTGGATTCCCGCCTGCGCGGGAATGACGGACAAAAAATGAATCCCGACCTGAACAGACTCCAGCCCTATCCGTTCCAGAAACTCGCCGCGCTGTTTCGCGAAGTTCAGCCGAACCGGGACTATCGCGCGATCAGCCTGCACATCGGCGAACCGAAACACGCCACGCCGCAGTTCATCAAGAATGCGCTGACCGCCAACCTCGACGGGCTGGCGAATTATCCCACAACCGCCGGCAGCGACGCGTTGCGCGATGCCATCGCACGGTGGCTGGCGACGCGCTACGGCATTCCGCTGCCGGATAGCAAAACCCAGATCCTGCCGGTGAACGGCAGCCGCGAGGCGCTGTTCGCCTTCGCCCAGACCGTGATCGACCGCAGCAGAAATGATCCGGTGGTGATTTGCCCGAACCCGTTTTACCAGATTTACGAAGGTGCGGCGCTGCTGGCGGGAGCCACGCCCTATTTTCTCAACACGCTGCCGCAAGACAACTACGCGCCGAATTTTGCGCAACTTTCGCAAGAAGTCTGGCAACGCGCGCAACTGGTCTATGTCTGCTCGCCGGGCAACCCGACCGGGCGCGTGATGCCGCTGCAAGAATGGCAAACGCTGTTCGAGATGAGCGACCGCTACGGTTTCGTGATCGCTTCGGACGAGTGCTATTCGGAGATTTATTTTGATACGCCGCCGCTAGGCGCGCTGCAAGCCGCGCAACAACTGGGGCGCGGCGACTACAAGAACCTCGTGGTGTTCTCCAGCCTGTCTAAGCGCTCCAATGTGCCGGGAATGCGCTCCGGCTTTGTCGCGGGCGATGCCGGGGTGATCGCGAAGTTCACGCTGTACCGCACCTATCACGGCTCGGCGATGAACCCGGCGATCCAGGCCGCCAGTATCGCCGCGTGGAACGACGAGGCGCATGTCGCGGAAAACCGCCGCCTGTATGCGGAGAAATTCGCCGGGGTGCTGGAGATACTCAAGCCGGTGCTGCCGGTCATGCCGCCGGATGCCGGCTTCTATTTGTGGATACGCACGCCGGTTGCCGACACCGCCTTCGCGCAAGCCTTGTATCGCGACTATAATGTGACCGTGCTGCCGGGCAGCTATCTGGCGCGCACCGCCCAGGGCGTGAACCCCGGCGAGAATTTCGTGCGCCTGGCGCTGGTCGCGAATATGGAAGAGACTGTGGAAGCGGCGCAAAGAATAGTTAGCTTCAGTCGTTAGTCGCTAGTTAAAGCAAAAACCCGCCCTCGGCTAAACTCAGGACAGGCTCCGCGACATCATCAACCAACGACTAACGTTTAGCGACTAACGACTACAAGGGAATCGTCATGGAACAATTGCAGCAAATCATCGAACAGGGCTTTGAACGCCGCGCCGGGATCACCCCGCACAATGCCGACGCGCAGCTCAAGGAAGCGGTCGACACCGCCATCACGCAGCTCGACCAGGGCAAGCTGCGTGTCGCCGAGAAAATCGACGGGCAGTGGGTGACGCACCAATGGCTGAAAAAGGCCGTGCTGCTGTCGTTCCGCATGGAGGACAATTCATTCGTCAAGGGCGGTTTCACCAACTATTACGACAAGGTACCGTCCAAATTTGCCGACTACAACAGCCGCGATTTCCGCGAGGGCGGCTTCCGCGTGGTGCCGCCGGCGGCGGCGCGCAAAGGCGCGTTCATCGCCAAAAACGTGGTGCTGATGCCCTCCTATGTAAACATCGGCGCCTATATCGACGAAGGCACGATGGTGGACACCTGGGCGACGGTCGGCTCGTGTGCGCAAATCGGCAAGAATGTTCATTTGAGCGGCGGCGTCGGCATCGGCGGCGTGCTGGAACCGGTGCAGGCCAACCCGACCATCATCGGCGACAACTGCTTCATCGGCGCGCGCTCGGAAGTGGTGGAAGGCGTGATCGTCGAAGACAACAGCGTGATCTCGATGGGCGTATTCATCGGCCAGAGCACGAAGATCTACGACCGCGAAACCGGAGAAGTGAGCTATGGCCGCGTACCGACCGGCTCGGTGGTAGTCAGCGGCAGCTTGCCTTCCGCGGACGGCAAGTACAGCCTGTACTGTGCGGTAATCGTGAAGAAGGTGGATGAAAAGACGCGCGGCAAGGTGGGTATCAATGAATTGCTGCGTGGGATTTAGCAATCTGTTCAGGCGCTCCTGAAAATCAAAATTGCTAAGACAGACAAGGCGTGCGACCAAAATCGCAGCGCCGCATATGTGGCAATATGCAAGCAAGATTTTTGGAGCGCAACGCAGTATGGCAACGCAATTTTGGTTTTAAGGAGCGCATGATGATCGTCACACCATTGCTGCAACTCGCCGCCGACAAGCAAGCTTCCGACTTGTTCTTCTCGGTCGGCGCGCCGGTCAACATCAAGATCGAAGGCATCGCGATGCCGGTCAACACGCAGGTGCTGGATGCCGAGGTCATCAGGCGCATCGCCTACGAGATGATGTCGCCGAAGCAGATCGCCGAGTTCGAAGCCAAAATGGAGATGAACTTCTCGTTCCGCGCCGACGGCACCGGCAACTTCCGCGTCAATATTTTCCGCCAGCGCGGCGATATCTCCATCGTGATCCGCCACGTCAAGGGCAAGATCGAAAATGTGGAAGCCCTGCACCTGCCCACCGTGCTGAAAGAGCTGATCATGGAAAAGCGCGGCCTGGTGCTGGTGGTCGGCGCGACCGGCTCCGGTAAATCCACCACGCTCGCCGCGATGATCGAGCACCGCAACAGCGTCAAAAGTGGCCATATCCTGACCATCGAGGACCCGGTCGAATATATCTTCGCGCACGGCAAATCCATCGTGAACCAGCGCGAAATCGGCACCGACACGCTCGGCTACGAGAATGCGCTGTCCAGCGGGATGCGCGAGGCGCCGGACGTGCTGATGATCGGCGAAGTGCGCGACCGCGACACCCTCAGGCACGCGTTGATTTTCGCGCAAACCGGCCACCTGTGCCTGACCACGCTGCACGCCAACAACAGCTACCACGCGCTGAACCGCATCGTGAATTTCTTCCCCTACGACTCGCGGCTAAGCGTGTTGTCCGACCTGTCGATGTGCCTGCGCGCGGTAATCTCGCAACGCCTGGTGCGCAATGTGCAAGGCAAGCAAACGCCCGCCGTGGAAATCCTGCTGAACACTTCGCTGATCGCCGACCTGATCAAGAACGACGAGATCGAAAAAATCCGCGACGCCATCGAGAAGAGCGTTTCCGCCGGCTCGCAAACCTTCGAGCGCGCCCTTTACAACCTGTTCAAGACCGGGCAAATCACCAAGGAAGAGGCGATGCGCAACGCCGATTCGGCGAGCAACCTGTCCACGCTGATCGATTTCTCGGAACGCACCAACACCATGAAAGTGCCGGTATTTGACCCCAACCAGGAAGCGCCGAAGAGCCCGAAACCGCAGTCCGACTTCAGCGGCATCAAGCTCAATCTGGATGAACCCAAATAAAACAATTCGCTTACGCCATGTCTGAAACACTGCAACTCGCCGAACAGCTCATTGCCCGCCGCTCCCTCACGCCGGCGGATGACGGTTGCCTCGACATCATCGGCGCGCGCCTCGCGCCGCTCGGTTTCAGCCTGGAGAAAATGCGCTGCGGCGAGGTGGATAATCTGTGGGCGCGGCGCGGCAACGCCGGGCCGCTGGTGTGCTTCGCCGGACATACCGACGTGGTGCCGACCGGCCCGGTGAATCAATGGGGAAGCGACCCGTTCACGCCTGTCGTGCGCGACGGCATGCTGTACGGGCGCGGCGCAGCGGACATGAAGGGATCACTGGCGGCGTTCGTCACCGCGATTGAAAACTTTGTCGCCGGGCATCCACAGCATCGCGGCTCCATCGCCGTGCTGCTTACCTCCGATGAAGAAGGCGTGGCGGTGGACGGCACGGTGCGCGTGGTCGAAACGTTGCGGGAGCGCAACGAGCCAATCGATTACTGCATCGTCGGCGAGCCGACCTCGGTCGCCAAGACCGGCGACACCATCAAGAACGGGCGGCGCGGCTCGCTGTCCGGCACGCTCACCGTCAAGGGCATGCAGGGGCACATCGCCTATCCGCATCTGGTCAAAAATCCGATCCACCTCGCCGCGCCCGCGATCGCCGAACTCGCCGCGACAACTTGGGATAATGGAAACGAATATTTTCCGCCGACTTCCTGGCAGATTTCCAATATCCACGGCGGCACCGGCGCGGCCAACGTGGTGCCCGGCACGGTGGAAATCCTGTTCAACTTCCGCTTCTCCACCGCCAGCACGGTGGACAGTTTGAAGAGCAAAGTCCGCGCGATCCTCGATCGGCACGGCCTGGAATATGACCTGCGCTGGGAACTGTCCGGCAGCCCCTACCTCACCCCGCGCGGCAATCTGGTGGACGCGGTCGGCGCCGCGATACGCGAAATAACCGGCGTGGCAACCGAACTCTCCACCGGCGGCGGCACTTCAGACGGGCGCTTCCTCGCCAGCATCTGTCCGCAGGTGATCGAACTCGGCCCGCTCAACGCCACCATCCACAAGATCAACGAATGCGTGGCGGTAGCCGACCTCGATGCGCTGTCGGAGATCTACTGCCTGACCCTGCGCAAGCTGCTTGCCGAATGAAATATCTCCTCCTGATCCTGATCATCGCCGCGCTGTTGTGGATCGTTTCCATCGCCTGGGCGAACCGGCGCAAGTCTCCCTACGATAACCGCGACAGCGGTGGAGGCGGGGGCGATTCCGGCGGAAGCTCCTCTACAAGCTGCGATAGCAGCGATGGCGGTTGCGGGGGCGGAGGCGACTGATGAGCAACTATTTTTCCGGTGCGACGCACAACCTTTACACCGTACGCGATTGGCTGCGCTTCGCGGTGAGCCGCTTCAATCAGGCCAAATTATTTTTCGGGCACGGCAGCAGCAATGCCTACGACGAGGCCGCCTACCTGATCCTGCATACGCTGCACCTGCCGCCTGACCGGCTCGATCCGTTTCTCGATGCGCGCCTGACCGACATGGAACGCGCCGAAGTGCTGAACATCATCCAGCAACGCGTCGAGCAGCGCGTGCCGGCAGCCTACCTGACGCACGAGGCATTTCTCGGCGATTTCAGCTTTTATGTGGACGAGCGCGTCATCGTGCCGCGCTCGTTCATCGCCGAACTACTGCTCGAACAACTCGCGCCATGGATTGCACACCCGGAAGAAATCGGCAGCGTGCTGGACTTGTGCACCGGCAGCGGCTGCCTCGCCATCCTCGCCGCCTATGCCTTTCCTTATGCCAGCGTCGACGCGGTAGACTTGTCGCCGGGCGCGCTGTCCGTCGCCGAACGCAATGTCGCCGACTACGACTTGCAAGATCGCGTACACCTGATCGAATCCGATTTTTTTGCCAAATTATATGGCAGGCAATACGACCTGATCCTCAGCAACCCGCCTTATGTCGATGCCGCGTCGGTCGCCGCGCTGCCGCAGGAATATCTGCATGAGCCGAAGCTGGCGCTCGGCAGCGGCCACGACGGCCTCGATGCCGCGCGCATCATCCTCGAACACGCCGCGCAACACCTCACCGAAAACGGCGTACTGGTCGTCGAGATCGGCCACAACCGCGAGGCATTGGAAGCCGCCTACCCGAACCTGCCGTTCACCTGGCTGGACGTCAGCGCGGGCGACCAGTTTGTGTTCATGCTGCACAGGAACGATCTGCCCTGATGTCGTCCGTCGAGCATTACGAGAACTTTCCCGTCGCTTCGATCCTGATGCCGAAGCGGCTGCGCAGGCCGGTGGCGGCGATCTACCATTTTGCGCGCGCGGCAGACGATATCGCCGACGAGGGCGATCTGCCCGACGAGGAACGGCTCAGGCAACTCGACGAATTCCGTGCCGAACTGGCGCGCATTACCCGGAATGAGACGCCGCTTACGCCGCTATTCCAGAACCTCGCCGCCGAAATTCAACAGCACGCGCTGCCGATGCAGCCGTTTTACGACCTGCTCGACGCCTTCTCGCAGGATGTGGTGAAGAAGCGCTATGCGAACTTCGACGAGCTGCTCGACTACTGCCGCCGCTCCGCCAATCCGGTCGGCCTCCTGCTGCTGCATCTCTACGGTGAAGCTACGCCGGTCAACATCGCTTACTCGGATGCCATCTGCACCAGTTTGCAACTGATCAATTTCTGGCAGGATGTCGCAAAGGATTACGCCATCGGGCGCATTTATTTGCCGCTGGACGAGCTGGCGCAATACGGCGTGAGCGAGGAGCAGATCGCGCAGGGCATCACCGGCGACGCGTGGCGGGGGCTGATGCATTTCCAGGCGAGCCGCGCCCGCGCGATGATGCTCTCGGGCGCGCCGCTCGGCAGCATCCTGACCGGACGCATCGGGCTGGAGATGCGCATGATTATCACGGGCGGTTTGTGCATCCTCCGCAAGTTGAAAAACGCCGACTATGACATGTTCAACAAGCGCCCGGTATTGCGCCCGCTCGACTGGTTTGCGATGCTGGTCAGAAGCGCGCCATTTATTTTCTGATATGACTCTCCCAAAACCGCGTAGGGTGCATTCCATGCACCATTGCTATTGGTGCATGGAATGCACCCTACAATATTCGCTTTTGTTTTAGAAATTGGATGAGCGCATTGGAATGACACCCGACCAATATTGCCAGGACAAGGCCGCAAAAAGCGGCTCCAGTTTCTACTACAGCTTCCTGTTCCTGCCGCCGGACAAGCGACGCGCCATCACCGCGCTGTATGCCTTTTGCCGCGAGGTGGACGATGCGGTGGACGAATGTTCCGACGCGCAAGTGGCACGCACCACGCTCAACTGGTGGCGCGGGCAGGTCGCGGAAATCTACGGTGGAAAGCCGCAGCATCCGGTCGCACAGGCATTAGTGCCGGTGGTAAAACAATTCAACCTCGCGCAGGAACACTTGCTGGAAATCATCGATGGCATGGAGATGGATATCGACCAGCCGCGCTACCCGGATTTCGAGTCGCTGCAACTGTATTGCTACCGCGTCGCGTCGGTGGTCGGCCTGCTGTCCGTGGAAATTTTCGGCTACAGCGATCGCCGCACGCTGAAATATGCGCACGACCTCGGCATCGCCTTCCAGCTCACCAACATTATCCGCGATGTCGGCGAGGACGCGCGGCGCAACCGCATCTACCTGCCGATGGATGAACTGCAACAGTTCGGCGTGGCGGCGGCGGACATTCTCAATGCGCGCGAAACGGAAAACTTCCACAGGCTGATGGCGTTCCAGATCGAGCGCGCGCAACGCTACTACCGGCTGGCGCTCGGGCATCTCCCCGCAACGGATCGCAAGGCGCAGCGCACCGGCCTGATCATGGCGGCGATCTACCGCGCGACGCTGGACGAGGTCGCCGCCAGCGGCTGCCATGTGCTGAAAGAGCGCGTCTCGCTCACCCCGTTGCGCAAACTTTGGCTGGCTTTCAGGGCGTGGCTGAAATCCTGACAGGATATGAAGCCGCAGCATCTCCCGGAGCGCCGACGTCTCGTCGGCATCTGGAAATATGCCATGCCGACGAGACATCGGCGCTCCCGCAAATTGATCCGGGTGGCCTGCGCGTTGCACTCGAAATGAAACGATGAATTCTCAACGGCCAACTCGTATCGGCATCATCGGCGGCGGCTACGCCGGCATGGCGGCCGCGGTCGCCTTGGCGGAACACGGTATTCCCGTCACCTTGTTCGAGAGCGCCAGACAGCTCGGCGGGCGGGCGCGCGGCGTGATGCACAACGGCATGCAGCTCGACAACGGCCAGCACCTGCTGCTCGGCTGCTACCGCGAGACCCTGCGCCTGATCGAACAGGTCGGCGGCAACCTCGAACAGGACTTCCTGCGCCTGCCGCTGCAACTCGATCTGCATCGCGAATTCTCCCTGAGGGCGCCGCGCCTGCCCGCGCCGCTGCACCTTCTGGTTGCTTTGCTCAACGCGCAAGGCATCTCGTTCGGCGAACGAATGAAGGCCGCGCGCTTCATGCTCGCACTGCGCCGCATCAACTTCACGCTCCCCTCTCCCGCGAGCGGGAGAGGGGCTGGGGGTGAGGGCAGCGACATGACCGTCGCCGAGCTGCTCGCACGGCACGGCCAGGATGCCGCTCTGGCGCAAAAGCTCTGGGAGCCGCTGTGCATCGCCGCGCTGAATACGCCGATCCACAAGGCTTCCGCGCAGGTATTCCTCAACGTGCTGCGCGACGTGCTGAACCGGTCGCGCGCCGACAGCGACATGCTGCTGCCGCGCGTGGATTTCAGCGCGCTGTTTCCGCAGCGCGCCGCGAGCTATGTCGAACAACGCGGCGGCAAGGTGCTCACTTCCTGCGGCGTGGAGGCGATTCTCCCCAGGGACGGCGGCATCGAACTCGCCGGCGCGAATGGAACGGAACGGTTCAGCCATGTGATCTGCGCCGCGCCGCCAGCGGTAGCCGCAAAATTATTGCGACCAATCGCGAAACTCAATAGCGCGGCAAAACAAATCGCAGCCTTGCAGCACCAGCCGATCTACACCGTCTATCTGCAATACCCGCCGACAGTGCGCCTGCCGCACCCGATGATCGGCCTGCACCGGCGCTTCAGCCAGTGGCTGTTCGACAGGGGACAAATCGCCGGGCAGCGCGGCCTGCTCGCCGCCGTGATCAGCGCGGAAGGCATCCATCAGGAATTGTCCCAGGAACAACTGGCGCAGAAGGTGATCGCGGAATTGCGCGCAGAATTCGGCATCGCCGAGGCACCGGAATGGTCCAAGGTCATCGCCGAAAAACGCGCCACCTTCTGTTGCGCGCCCAACCTGCACCGCCCGCCATCGCAGACTGGCCTGCCCGGCCTGCTGCTGGCGGGTGATTACACCGCCGGCGACTATCCCGCCACGCTGGAAGGCGCGGTGCTGAGCGGGTTGCGCTGCGCCGGCCTGATTTCCGGGTCATGATGATGTGTCGACGGTACATCTTTTATTGATATAATAACCAGCGGTAAAACTAGCAGCCTGTCGGACTTGAAGAATCGAAGCGAAAATTCGGCTGGGCGAGGGCAGATTTTGACGGTTTTGCAGGTCAATAGTCGTTACTATTGACTAAAAAAGCGGCGAAATATGCACCGGCCAGGCGGATTTGCAGCCGATTTCCTTCAAGTCCGACAGGCTGCTAGCCCCCTGAAAAATTATCTGAATTGAAACTGCCGGCGTAGCAGACATGCCGCCCGCGCCATTTATAAGGAAACTGATATGACAACCATTGCGGAATTCATGACCGCCGACCATAAAGCCTGTGACAATGAATTCGCCGATGCCGAGGAAGCCGCCCTCGCCGACGACTGGAGCAAGGCCGAGACCGCTTTCAATGCGTTCCGCGACGACATGGCGCGGCATTTCCGGATGGAAGAGGATGTGCTGTTCCCCGCGCTGAAATCTTCCGGCGGACCTTCCGGCCCGGTGCATATCATGTTGATGGAACACGCCCAGATCAAGGAACTCCTCAAGCAAATGGGCGCTGCGGTAGCCCGCAAGGATACGCAGGAATACGGCGGCCTTTCGGAAACCCTGCTGATGGTGATGCAACAGCATAACAACAAGGAAGAGCATATTCTCTATCCGATCATGGACGAGATTCTGGCCAATGAACGGGAAGCTCTGTTCGTCCAGATGAAGGCCGTTTAAGAACAATGCCGGAACTCGACGTACGCGGGCTGCCTCCGCCTGAGCCCTTCGAGAACATCATCCGCGCGCTGTCGACGCTTTCCGGCGAAGACACTCTGCGAGTGCTCATCCACCGCGAACCCTTCCCGCTCTACGAAATGTTGCGCGGCGCCGGGTATACATGGCAAACCACCGCGCTTGCGGATGGCGACTTTGAAATCCTGATCACCCGCGCCGCATGAAAATAGCCTCGCTCAGCACCGAACAGGCCCCGCCGATCAGCGTGCCGCTGCGCTTCTTCGCCGTGGCGCCGGTCTTTCTGGCGCTGGCCGCGCTGCTGCTGGCAATGGCCGGTGGCAATCCGTTTGCGGAACTGCGCTCTCCTGCGCAGATCTCCGCCACGCATCATGTCACTTTGGGATTCATGGCGATGATCATGATGGGCGCCATCCAGCAATTGCTGCCGGTGGTGATCGGCAGCCCGATGCCCACATCCGGATGGGTGGCATGGTTCACTTTCCTGCCGCTGATAGCGGGAGCGCTGTCGTTGTCCGCCGGTTTGATGCTGGGCATACCGACGCTGCTCAACCTTTCCTGGCTGCTGCTGGGGCTGGCTTTTCTGGTATTCATCGCCGCCAGCCTGACCAGCCTGGCGCGCGCCACCGCACAAAATGCGACCAAAACTGCCCTGCTGCTGTCCATCCTCTCGCTCGCGGGCACCGTCACGCTCGGCATGCTGCTGGCCGGCGGCTACGCCAACGGCTTGCCGCTTCCCTATGCCAAACTGGCTGCCGCCCATATCAGCCTGGCATTGGGCGGCTGGGTGCTGCTGCTGGCTGTCGGCGTGTCCTACCAGGTTGTGCCGATGTTCCAGCTTACCCCGAACTATCCGAAATGGCTGGCCGCCGGATTAGCCCCCGCAATTTTTGCCGCCCTGCTGCTGAACCTGGCGCTGCTCCTGCCCGAATCGGCGCCGCGCTGGGCGGGATTCATCGCGGAAAGCCTCTTCTGGTCATTGGCCTGCTGTTTCGCCGTGGTCACGCTCAGGCTGCAAAGCCAGCGCCGCCGCCGCATTCCGGATGCCCCGCTGAGTTTTTTCCGGTTGGGCATGCTGGCGCTGCTGCTTGCCGCATTATTTTCGCTGGCGGCGCTGATCTTTCCGGCAGCCGGCGATTCCCTGCGGACACTGTCCGCTCTGGCTTTTCTGCTGGGTTTCGCGCTGTCCCTGATCCAGGGCATGCTGTATAAAATCGTGCCGTTCCTGGTCTGGTTTCACCTGTTTCGCGGCGGAATATCGACCGGCGTTCCGAACATGAAGAACATCATCCCGGAACCCTGGATGTGGCGGCACCTGTGGCTGCACGGCGGCATGCTGCTGGCGGCGCTGCTGGCGCCCTGGTGGAATGTGGCGGCGTGGCTGGTGATGCTCGGGCTGCTGTTGCAGGGAGCGTTGCTGGGCTATGGCGTCTTTACCGGCATCGCGGTTTACCGGCGCACACTCCGGCGGATTGAACAGGCATCGGCATGAGCTTCCTATTACTCAAAACCATCCACGTCTCCTGCGCCGGCATCAGTATTGTGCTGTTTTTCCTGCGCGGCATCTGGAGCTTCAACAACTCGCCGATCATGCAGCAGCGCTGGGTCAGGATTGTGCCGCACTATGTGGACACGGCGCTGCTCGCCAGCGCACTGGGGCTGGCTTACACCATCGGCCAATACCCTTTCGTGGACGCGTGGCTGACCGCCAAGTTCTTCGGGCTGGTGCTGTTTATCCTGCTGGGTTCCATCGCGCTGAAGCACGGCAAGAGCAAATCCATCCGCATTGCCGCATGGTTCGCGGCACTGGCGGTATTCGTCTACATCGTGCTGGTCGCCGCCAGGCACAACCCCTTGCCGTTCATTTCCTGAGGAACACAAAATGATTTCATTCGCAACCGGCGAAGCCGCCCCCAGTTTCGACCACCCGCTGGAAATGCTGCACGCCTGCCACGGCAAGATTCAGCGGCAGCTCGACACCCTGCAAAAACTGGCCGCCCACCTGCCTGCCCATGGTTGCGACCAGCAAGCGCAACAGGCCGCGCAGGGCATCCTGCGCTACTTCGACACCGCCGGGCAGTTTCATCATCAGGATGAAGAAGAAAATTTGTTCCCCACGCTGCTTGCCCTGACCGTTCCGGATCAGGCGCAGGTAAAAGACCTGGTCGACCGCCTGCTCGCCCAGCACGTCGTCATGTTCGCCGCGTGGAGCGAAGTGCGCGCGGTGTTGGTGAAACTTGTCGAAGGGGTGAATACGCCGCTGCCCGAAGCGCTGGTCGAAAAATTGATCGGCAGCTACACCCGCCACATCGCCCTTGAAGAAACCGAATTGCTGCCGCTTTCCGCGCGCCTGCTCAGCCCGCAACAGATCATGGCATTGGGGAAAAACATGGCGGAACGGCGCGGCGCGAAATTCCCTGCGGCGCCGGCCAGTTAGCCCCGCCACCTCGGCTACGCCCTGATGAATCATGCGGCGCGTTCTTCCCTGATGAAACGCCGCAAAGCGGGTTTTGCTAAAACGGGCTAATGCTCCTTGCCGTCGATGCGCGGCTGCATGAGGAAGGGAATATACCGCCAGGCGAGCAGCGCAAAACAGGCGAACCAGCACGACGCCGCGAGGTAAATCCAGTGCGTATAACCGGCCGGATATATTTGCGGCGCGACGATGCGCAACACGAAGGCCAGCAGCATGATCCATAGCGCCAGTTTGTCGAGCGCATCGAAAACCACCTTCCTGCCCGTGTGCCCCTTCGATATCCTGACCAGCATACCGGGAATGATCAGCCCCATCACGCCGAAGGTGAAGACATGCATGGATACGGATACCGCCCATTCCGGATAGATGGTATGCCTGCCGAATTCGATCAGCAATTGGACGACCAGGGCGAGATAACCCAGATGCATGATGCCGATGTCGAGCCGCCGTACCGCCAGTTGCGGCTTCCAGAAAACGAAGCGCCCGATCAGCAGCAGCGCGAGCAGCAGCGCAATCCCGCCTGACAGTTGCGCCGGCATCAGGCTTTCGAAAACCAGCAGCAGCCCGAGCAGCTTGATCGCCTTGTTCAATGCCGGATTTTGCAGGATCGCCACATTGAATACGCCCTTCATGAACTGCGCCAGCGTGCGCTCCAGCATCACCAGAAACGCCATCCGGAACAGCCCCAGCGCCATGCTCCAGCCGATCTGCGCGTATTCGGCGCTGAGCATCAGGTTTTTCGCCACCAGGAAAACCGGCAGGATCACCAGGAAAAAAATATTGTCGAGGCGGTAGGCATCGTCCTTGCGGTTGCGGATCAGCGTCCACAACAGCATCGCGACGATCGATCCGAGGAACAGATTGTTTGAAATCAGGAACAGGAACGGCGGCCATGCGCCTTCAAACCACATGCCGATACGTTCGAAAATCCACGCGGCAGCCAGGAACATCAGCGCGTTGCCGTGATAGCCGCGCACCTTCACCCAGTTCTTGGTCGAGGTCAGCAGGAAGCCGCCGAGAACCGCCCAGCCGAAGCCGAAGAACATCTCGTGCGCATGCCACTGCACCGTGGAGAACGAGGTCGCCGGCGCCGGAACGGCACCCGAAAAGAACAGCGCCCACAGGATCGGCAGGCTCAATCCGGACAAACACGCCAATGCGAAAAACGGGCGGAAGCCCACCAGCCAGAGCGGATGCGCGGACAGCTTCATGCCGCTCTCCAATTGTTCGATAGAGTTAAATCGCATGATTGGCATACATGCTTTATGACTGACTGAAACATTCGATCTTTTTCCTTTTTGCTGAACTTGAAAATTTCCCGCGCCTTCAACTACCGGGCTGTTATTTAACCTCTTCCACCCTGATCAGCACGCTGCGCTGCTCGCGCGTCCGGGATGCGCCGCGCGTCGAGAGGGTCGAGCCGTCATGGTTCTTCTGCTGCCCCAATCCGCCCACTTCCAGCCATTCGCCCAGGCGGCCGGATACGGTGCTGGAAGCCTGCTGGACGCGCATGATCGGCTGGTCGCCGCCGCCCGGCACGAACGCTTCGTTCTGCGCGCTGATTTCCAGCGTCACCCGATCGCCGCTGATGCGCGGCAGCACATAGAACCCGCTGCCCGCTTCCTGGTATTGCGTGCTGTCGATCACCTGCGTGCCCCACTGATTCTGTATCACCTGCCGCTGCGGCACGGGAACAGATTGCCCGCTGCGCACCAGCGCGCGATTGCCTTCCAGCACTTGCAGTTGCTGGGTATTGCGCTCGTCTTCGAGCGAGCGGGTGGAGATCACCCTGGCCTTCAACCTGTCCTGTCCTTTCCCAAGTTCGACATTCAAGCCGCTGTTGTCGCCGCTGCCCGGCACGGCGATCCGCGCCTCGCGGCTCAAGCCGACATTGCCGGACACTTCGGTCAGGCGCGCGACGGTTTCGCTGTCCACGTTCTGCATCACGGTGATCTTCAGCCGGCGCGGCGCGACGTCGATGCTCTCCAGCAATTTCCTGATCTGTTCGAGGTTGCGCGGCGAGGTGCGCAGGATGAGCTGGTAATTCATGCCGCTGGCGACATCGCCCTTGTCCAGCAACGGCCGGATGACGGGCAGCACTTCCTCCGCGCTGCGATGCTTGAGCGCGATGATTTCGAGTTCGTTGGCCCATGCAAGCTGGGGCAACAACAGCAGCATCCCGATCCAGCAGTTTTTGCGAACATCCGCTACGCGGATTGCCTGCTTACCCCACTTCATGGTGTCCCGCCCTTGCGCGCCGCTTTCAATTCCTCGGCCAACTGGAACACCGACATCGCGTAAAAATCGCTGTTGTTGTAGCGCGTGATGACCTCGAAGTTGTTGAACGCCAGCCAGAATTCCTTGCCCTCCTCCACCGTAAAATCGACCAGGCGCGCGGCTTTGTCCGGCGCGGAATTCATGCCTGGCGCCACCCCTGCCGCAGCCCACTCGACCATGCTGCGCGGCGTCCTGATTTCGCCAGGGCAGATTTCCTCGCCGACCTGCGCGCGCGCGGCGACCGGTTCGCCCCTGATCCAGCCGTAGCCTTGCAGATAATTGGCCACGCTGCCTATCGCATCCCGGTCTTCGCGCAGCAAATCAATTTTATGGTTGCCGTTGAAGTCCACCGCATAGTTGCGATAGCTGCTTGGCATGAATTGCGGGATGCCCAGCGCGCCGGCATACGAGCCGCGTATGGTCAGCAGATCAAACTGCTGCTCGCGCGCCAGCAGCAGGTAATTTTCCAGCTCGCTGCGGAAGAAATCCGCGCGGCGCGGGTAATCGAACGCCAGCGTGGTCAGCGCATCCAGTACCAGGAAACTGCCGGCATTCCGCCCATAGATGGTCTCCACGCCGATCACCGCGATGATGATTTCCTGCGGCACGCCATATTTTTTCTCGGCGCGGCGCAAGGTTTGCCGGTATTTGTTCCAGAACTCCAGTCCGAGTTTGATGCGCTTCGGGTTCACGAAAGCCGCGCGGTATTCCGGCCACGGCCTGGTGGTCGCGGGACGGGAAATCGCCTCGATCACCGACGGGAGATGCTGCGCATGGGCAAACACCTTTTCCAGTTCGTCGCGCCTGAACTGGTGTTTGGCGACCATTTCATCGATGAACCGGGAAATGCCGGAAAGCTCGGCAGCCCCCGAAAGTTTGGCGGACTGGACGGCAAAAGAGCACAATAGCAGCAGGGATAAAACGAATCGCATGATGTGCGCATTTTAACTCGACAGCCCGGCCCGCCACTGCTAAATTTCGCCCATCCATATAAAGGGTACCTCTTAAAATTCAAAGTTCTAAGCAAGACAAGGCGCGAATGAAAAATTCGAGCGCCGCATATTTTAATATGTAAGCGAGAATTTTTTATGAGCAACGCCGTATTGCGACGAAGTGGGGTAAGCAGGCAATCCGCGAAGCGGATGCTCGCAAATTTGGATTTTTAGAGGTGCCCTAAACTCGAAACGAAAGCCTACATCATGGAAAAGACCACCCAGCATCACCCCCTCCTCATTCTCGGCTCCGGCCCCGCCGGATATACCGCCGCTGTGTATGCCGCGCGCGCCAACCTCAACCCGGTGCTGATAACCGGCATGGCGCAGGGCGGGCAACTGATGACCACCACCGAGGTGGACAACTGGCCGGCCGACCCGAATGGTGTGCAAGGCCCGGAGTTGATGCAACGCTTCCAGCAACACGCGGAGCGTTTCAACACGCAAATCATTTTCGACCACATCCACACCGCCAAACTGCAACAGAAACCGTTCCTGCTGACCGGCGATGCTGGCAACTACACCTGCGACGCGCTGATCATCTGCACCGGCGCGTCGGCGCAATATCTCGGCCTGCCCTCCGAAGAAGCCTTCATGGGGCGCGGCGTTTCCGGCTGCGCGACCTGCGACGGGTTCTTCTACCGCGGCCAGGATGTCGCGGTGA
>CAYGIF010000028.1:0-19291 GCA_964349865.1 uncultured Gallionella sp.
CTACGGCATCATCGGCCCGATCCCGAAATCCGAATTCGAGCTGCAAAGCATCCAGCGCAAGATCGACGCAAATCCGTTCATCAAGGACAAGACCCGGAAGCCGCGCATTCTGACCATCACTCAGAGCACCTACGACGGCATCGTGTACAACGTGGAGATGCTCAAGGAGATGCTGGACGGGCATATCGATACGTTGCATTTCGATGAAGCCTGGTTGCCGCATGCGGCGTTCCACAAATTCTACAAGGACATGCACGCCATCGGCAGAAATAGTCCGCGCGCCAAAGAGTCGATGATTTTTGCCACGCAATCCACCCACAAGCTGCTGGCCGGACTGTCGCAGGCGTCGCAGATACTGGTGCGCGAGCCGGATAGTCATAAGCTCAACAGGCATGTTTTCAATGAAGCCTATCTGATGCACACCTCGACCAGCCCGCAATACGCGATCATCGCGTCGTGCGATGTGGCGGCGGCGATGATGGAGCCGCCCGGCGGCCCGGCGCTGGTGGAAGAGTCCATCGCCGAGGCGCTGGATTTCCGCCGCGCGATGCGCAAAGTGGATGAGGAGTTCGGCAAGGACTGGTGGTTCAAGGTATGGGGGCCGGACAGCCTCGCCGAGGAAGGCATTGGTTCCCGCGAAGACTGGGTGCTGCATACCGACGATAAGTGGCATGGTTTTGGCAAGCTGGCTACCGGCTTCAACATGCTCGACCCGATCAAGGCGACAATCATCACGCCGGGGCTGGATGTGGACGGCGACTTTGCCGACAGCGGCATCCCGGCCTCGATGGTGACAAGATACCTGTCCGAGCACGGCGTGATCGTCGAGAAGTGCGGCCTGTATTCGTTTTTCATCATGTTCACCATCGGCATCACCAAGGGGCGCTGGAACACGCTGCTCACCGCGCTCCAGCAGTTCAAGGACGACTACGACCGGAACCAGCCGATCTGGCGCATCCTGCCGGAGTTTGCGGCGGCGCATCCGCAATATGAGCGCGTCGGCCTGCGCGACCTGTGCCAGCAGATCCACGATGCCTACAACACGCACAACGTGGCGCGCATGACCACCGAGATGTATTTGTCCGACATGCAGCCGGCGATGAAACCGTCCGATGCCTTCGCCAAAATGGCGCATGACGAAATCGAGCGCGTCGAAATCGACCAGCTCGAAGGGCGCATCACCGCAGTGCTGCTGACCCCCTACCCGCCGGGCATCCCGCTGCTGATTCCGGGCGAAATCTTCAACAAGACCATCGTGGGCTACCTCAAGTTTGCGCGCGACTTCAACCAGAAACTGCCCGGCTTCGAGACCGATATTCACGGTCTCGTTGCCGAAGAAGTGGATGGCGGGACGCACTATTTTGTGGACTGTGTGCGCTGATCTGTAGATGATGCTGACAGGCGGCTCGTGATATTCTTTTCAGGAGTTCCTTTTATCAGAGACGCAGCCTGCGCCGACATTTGTTCGGCATCTAAAGCAATCGGTGTAGACAAGCTTCGCAGTGCATCGGAATTGGTGCATTTGGATGGCCAGCAAAAGTGACGAACACGCCTAAAACAGCAAGGTGGCCTTGATGCGACAACAACTTCTCAACGAAAGTGCTGTGCAGAAGGATGCGCTGCTGGCAGCGCAGACCAGGTTTTTATATGCCGGTTTGCCCGCAGCGATCATCATCAATGCGCTGCTTGCGCTGATTCTCGTCAGCGTGCAGGCATCGGTGATCGCCCCGAATAAATTGCTGATCTGGGGTGCAATGATCGGTTCGATCTTGTTGGCCAGAACGGCTTTGGCGGCGGCCTGGCGGTTCAGGGAACAGCCTGTCGAAAATTGTGCGCCGCGCTGGAGGCGCCGCTTCCGTGTCGCTGCCATCGCAACCGGGATGGCTTGGGGCGCGGGCGCCGTGTTGCTGTTTCCTGTCGGGGATGTGCCCCACCAGGTCTTCCTTTCTTTCGTCCTGGCCGGTTTAAGCGCAGGGGCGATCACATCATTGGGGGTCGATCGGATTTCCACGCTCGGCTTTATCTTGCCGGCACTGCTGCCGGCGATCGCCCTTTTCTGGATGGAAGGCGGGGCGATCGCACCGGCCATGGGTATCATGGGCATGCTGTATTTGTTGGCTATTGCCGCAAATGCCGCGCGTCTCGGGGGTAGTTTTAACGAAACCATCAAATTGCGCATCGAGGCGGTCGATCGCGAGCGGGTGTTGAGCGAAAGCGAAGAACGTTTGAACCAGGCGCAGCAGATCGCGCATCTGGGCAGCTTTGTCTGGAGCGCGGCGTCATCAAAATTGCAGTGGTCTGACGAATACTTTCGCCTGTGGGGTCTGGAGCCGCAAAGCGTCACTCCCAGCCACGCGCTGCTTCTCAAAGGGATCCATCCCGATGATGCGGCAAAGGTAGAAAAGAGCCTCCGGGATGCGATGCTGGGAGGCTGTCCATACGATATTGAGCATCGCGTGGTGAGGCCGGATGGCAGCGTGCGCCATGTGCATAGTTGCGGTGAGGCGACATTCGATGACACCGGAAAAGTCATGCGGATGGCTGGTACCGCGCAGGACATCACCGCGCGCAAAGAGGCCGAAATCAGCTTGCAGGAGGCATTGGAGCGGCTGCAGAAGATTGCCAGCCGGGTGCCGGGGGTGGTCTATCAATTCCGGATGCGCCCCGATGGCAGCTTCAGTTTTCCTTTTACCAGCGAGGCCATCCGCGAGATATTCCGGGTCAGCCCGGAACAGGTGCGCGAGGATGCCTCCAGGGTGTTTGCCGTGGTTCATCCGGATGATCTGGCGGGCACCTTTGATTCCATCATGGTTTCGGCACGCAACCTGACCCCGTGGCGCCATGAGGCCAGAATCAAGTTTGACGATGGTACGATGCGCTGGCTGCTTGGCAATGCGCTGCCGCAGCGCGAAGCCGATGGATCTGTGCTTTGGCACGGCTTCATCACCGATATCACCGAGCGCAAGCAGATGGAAGAAGCATTGCGCCAGCTCAACGAGCAGCTTGAAAGCAAAGTGGCGATGCGCACCGCCGACCTGGAGCAGAGCCGGCTCGAGGCGGAGCGTGCCAACCGGGCCAAATCGGAATTTCTCGCCACGATGAGCCACGAGATACGTACCCCGATGAACGGCGTGATCGGCATGACCGAGGTGTTGCAGCAGAGCAGCCTCAATCCGGCCCAGATGGAGAAGGTCAATATCATCCGCGATTCGGCTTTCTCGCTGCTTGGCGTCATTAACGATATTCTCGATTTTTCCAAGATCGAGGCGGGCAAGTTGCGGATCGAAAATGAGTCCATGTCCGTCGCCGGTGCGGTCGAGGAAATATGCAGAATCCTGGATACTTTGGCCGTCAAGAAAGGGATAGAGCTGACGCTGTTCACCGACCCGGCCATCCCGGCATTAGTCCTGGGGGACTCGGGACGGTTGCGCCAGATACTGATCAATCTGACCAATAATGCCATCAAATTCTCCAGTGGAATGCAGCGCCAGGGCAAGGTGTCGGTGCGCGCCCTGCTGGTGGCCGGCGACAGCAAACAGATAACGCTGGAGTTTCATATACGCGACAACGGTATCGGCATCGATGAGCCCACGCAGGCGAAACTGTTCACGGCATTCACTCAAGCGGACTCCGGCAGCACGCGAATTTTTGGCGGTACCGGGCTGGGCCTGGCTATTTCGCGGCAATTGGCGCACATGATGGGCGGTGAGATCACCGTGCAGAGCGAGCCTGACAAGGGATCGTTGTTCAGTGTGCGCCTGCCTTTTGACCGGCTTCAGGAGCAACCCGATGCACAGGAGGCGCCATCACGGCTCATGGGGTTGTCCTGTCTGGTGTTGGGCAGCACGGACGGGCTGGCCGATGATCTTGCCGCCTATCTTAAACACGCTGGCGCGCTGGTGGCGCGCGCGTTGGATCTGGCGGCAGGCCGGGAATGGGTAAACAATCACCCGCCCGGCCTGTGCGTAATCGTCATCGATATGGCAGGAGCCATCCCGTCCGTGGATGAATTGCGCGCCGCAGCGCGCGCCCGGCCAAATCTGGATATGCGCTTTGTCGTGATCGAACATAACAGGCATCGCGATGAAAAGTGGGTAACATTGACGCCATATTTAGTCGAGCTGGATGCCGAGGCCATGGATCGTCAGGCATTCCTCGGGGCGGTGGCCATTGCCGCCGGTCGAGCCCGGGAATCCGAGCTGGAGGTCAGGCGCAGTGATATCGGGGCGAAACATCCGCCATCACATGAAGAGGCGCGCCGGCAGGGCTGCCTGATCCTGGTTGCGGAAGATAACGAGATCAACCAGAAAGTCATATTGCAACAGCTCATGTTGCTCGGGCAAACTGCCGACATCGCCAGCAATGGCCGCGAGGCGCTGAAACTCTGGCAGAGCGGCAATTACAGTATTCTGTTCGCCGACCTGCACATGCCAGAAATGGACGGCTATGAATTGACCGCAGCGATACGCGCCAGCGAGAGCGGCCATAGCCACATACCCATCGTCGCATTCACCGCGAATGCGATCAAGGGTGAAGAGGAGCGCTGCCGCGCGGTAGGCATGGACGATTATCTGAGCAAGCCGGTGCAGGTGGTCGCCCTGAAAACGATCCTGGAAAAATGGCTGCCCTGTATGGACATCCAAAACCATGACGCCAGCGCGCCCTCAGCACGAAGCGGTTCATCCTCCGCGCCACTTGATGTGAACGTGCTCAAGGGGCTGGTAGGCGATGATGCTGCGGTGATACGCGGGTTCCTGACGGATTTTCATGGCAGCGCGACCGGCATGGCAGCAGCGCTGCGCAACGCTTGCATGGCGGGTCAGGCGGATGAAGCGGGCGCCATCGCGCATAAACTAAAATCTTCGGCACGTTCGGTAGGTGCGCTGCCGCTGGGAGAATTGTGTGCTGAAATTGAGCAGGCGGGTAAAGCGGCTGATGTGAAAGCGCTGGCTGCGCTTTTGCCCAAATTCGAACAGGAATTCGCCAGCGTCAAACAATATCTGGAAAGCTATTGAAATGCCGTTGTTGTGGATTGCGCGTTCCACATCAGTATAATCAGCAGTGTGGGAATAGCGCGTATCATCGAACAGGGAGGTTGACCCATGATGAACAAATTCACAAATAAAATCCTGGTGCTTGATGATGATCCTTTCATGCTCAAGTTGATCGCGCATATGCTGGAAGGCCAGGGCTGCACATCTGTCGCCACATGCGACAATGGGCCGGCTGCGCTGAAGATGGTCGATAGTCCGAACGAGCGCCCTGATCTGATCCTGCTGGATTTGAAGATGCCGGGCATGGATGGTGTGGAATTCGTACGCCACCTGGTCGAACACCGCTATGCGGGCAGCCTCATCTTGATGAGCGGTGAGGACGAGCATTTGTTGCAAGCCAGCGAGAAATTGGTGCGGGCGCATAAAATTCCGGTGCTGGGGCGCTTTCGCAAACCGATTACCGTGGAAGTGCTGGCATCGTTGCTGGAGAGGTTTCCTCTGGCCCATCAAAACAACATACATACCGGGAACGAGGCTCACAGTGCGGACGAGTTGCGTGCCGCGATTGCCAATGGCGAACTGATTAATTACTACCAGCCCAAGGTATCGCTCTCCAGCGGCAAAGTGGTGGGGGTGGAAACACTGGTGCGCTGGCGTAACCCGCGGGATGGCATGGTGCATCCCTATAAGTTTCTCGGCGTGGCCGAATCGTTTGGCCTGATCCACGATTTGACCCGGGTAATATTGACGAATGCGTTGGCTCAGGCCAAAGCCTGGTTGGACGAGGGGCTGTCGTTGCAGTTGACGGTCAATGTGTCGGTATATAACCTGGGTTCGCTGGATTTTGCAGATTCCGTAGCCGCACTCACCGCTGCGGCGGGCGTGGCGCCGCAGAACGTTATGCTGGAAGTGGCCGAAAGCTGGCTGCCGATGCATGATTTGCGCGCGCCGCTTGAAACGCTGACGCGGCTGCACTTGAAACATTTTGGGCTCTCGATCGACGAATTCGGCACCGGGTATTCTTCAATAGCACAATTGCGCGGTTTGCCCTTCGACGAGCTTAAAATTGACCGGGGCTTTGTGCATCGCATTTCGACTGATGCCAAGACGAAGGCGAAGTATGACGCTAATCTGGCGACCGCAAGACAATTGAACCTGAAAGTCGGGGCGGTAGGCGTTGAAGATATCGGTGACTGGGATATGTTGCGCCTGACCGGGTGTGACTTTGCCCAAGGCAGCTTCATCGCCGATTCCATGCCCGCCGAGGAGTTGCCCGGCTGGATGCAAGCCTGGCAAATACGGCTTCGGGAAGAACATCTGGTCACCGAGCGAGATTGCCGCAAGTAAAATCCCGCCATTATTGCGGGTACGCAATGAATATCATTCAATACACAACGCGCCACAGCAGCATCAGATTGCGTGAAACTCCCTACGCCGGTACTCGGCGAAGTGATATTCCAGCGGTTCCGGCGTTTCCTGCCGGTGTATTTCGCGTGACACTTCCTGCCATTCCGATCTGTTGAACTCGGGAAACCAAGCATCTCCAATGACATCCTGCTGAATCTCGGTGATGTAGAGCGTATCCGCCAAACCCAGCGCCTGCGCATAAATATCGGCACCGCCGACCACAAAAACCTGCGGGTCGGATGTGCAATTTGCCATCGCTTCCGGCAATGAATGCGCGACAGTACATCCGTCAATTTTCAAGCTGCGGTCGCGCGACACCACCACGGTAATGCGCCCCGGCAGCGGCCTGCCGATCGACTCGAACGTTTTGCGCCCCATGATCAGGTGGTGCCCCATCGTGAGCCTCTTGAAATGCTGCAAGTCGGCGGGGATGCGCCACGGCAGCGTGTTATCGATGCCGATGGTGCGGTTCTGCGCCATCGCGACGATAATTGCGAGCGAGGAAAAACCAACCCCCCTAGCACCCCTTGTCAGGGGGAGGCAGCTTTGTTCTCCCCCTGACAAGGGGGAGTTAGAGAGGGTTGAGGTTTTGTTCAATTGCTTGCCCCTAAATCGCTACTGGAGCCTTGATGGCTGGATGCGGGTCATAGCCTTCCAGCGTGAAATCCTCGAACCTGAAATCGAAAATATTTTTCACCTCGGGATTGATGCGCATGATCGGCAGTGCGCGCGGCTCGCGCGACAGTTGCTCGCGTGCTTGTTTCATGTGGTTCGAATAGAGGTGCGCATCACCGAAGGTGTGCACGAAATCGCCCGGTTCGAGGCCGCACACCTGCGCCATCATCAGCGTGAGCAAGGCGTAGGAAGCGATATTGAAGGGCACGCCGAGAAAGATGTCGGCGCTGCGCTGGTAGAGCTGGCAGGATAATTTTCCGTCAGCGACATAAAACTGGAAAAACGCATGACAAGGCGCGAGCGCCATCTTGTCGAGTTCGCCGACGTTCCACGCCGAGACGATCAGGCGGCGCGAATCGGGGTTCTTCCTGATCTGCTCAACCACTTCGGATATCTGGTCAACCACGCGTCCGTCCGCCGTGGCCCACGAGCGCCACTGTTTGCCGTATACCGGGCCGAGGTTGCCCTGTTCATCCGCCCACTCGTCCCAGATCGACACGCCGTTTTCCTTCAGGTAGCGGATATTGGTGTCGCCCTGCAAAAACCACAGCAGTTCGTGGACGATGGATTTCATGTGGCACTTCTTGGTGGTCACCAGCGGGAAGCCGTCTTGAAGGTTGAAACGCATCTGGTAACCGAACACGCTGACCGTGCCGGTGCCGGTGCGGTCGGATTTTTTCGTGCCGTGATCGAGTACGTGTTGCATCAGGTCTAAGTAAGCACGCATGGACGTATAATCGCAATATTGCATGTTTTTTCGAGGACACAATGCTAGCACAACTCACCCTCTCTCAGACCCTGCCCGCCACCACGCACCTGCTGGTGCTGCTGCCGAAGGCCAAGACACTTTCCAAAGACTTGCCGCACGCCACCCTGCTCAAGGCCGTGCTGGCGCGGCGCGACATGAAGGCCGAGGAACTGGCGAAAGCGCCAGTCGCCGCGAATGCCGGAAACGGCGCGCTGGTGGCGTGGGGGATGCTGGATTTTGAAAAAGATACGTTTGCGCAGCAGGTGCAGGCGCGCAAAGCCTTGCAGTTGCTGCTGGGAGAAAATCCCGGGGGCATCGGCATCGTCGTGCTCGGCGACGAGACGCAGCGCAGGCGTGCCGCCGAGCTGGCGGTGTACGGCGCATGGGTAAACGGCGCGCTGCTGCCGGTGCACAAGAAAAAGGACGAGCGCAAGCCGCTGCAAAAAATCGAACTGTTTGGTTTTGCCGACAAAAATTTTTTTGCCTCTCTCAAGGCTCAGGCGGAGGGCAACCTGCTGTGCCGCGAGTTGACCGTGTTGCCTCCGAATGAATTGACGCCGGGGCTGTACCGCGGGCGGATCAAAAAACTGGCGCAGCAGCACGGCTGGCAGCTTGAAGAATTCGACATGAAAAAGCTGCGCAAGATGGGCGCGGGCGCGTTTGTCGCCGTGGCGCAGGGCAGCGAGCCGGAAGATGCCGCCATCGTGCATCTGTCGTACCGGCACCCCAAGGCGAAGCAAACCGTCGCGCTGGTCGGCAAGGGCATCTGCTTCGACACCGGCGGGCACAACCTCAAGCCTTCGCGTTACATGCATAACATGCACGAGGACATGAACGGTTCCGCCGTCGCGCTCGGCATCCTGCTGGCCGCGACGCAGAACAAATTGGCGGTGAATATCGACTGCTGGCTGGCGCTGGCGCAGAACCACATCAGCCCCAAGGCCTACAAGCAGAACGACATCGTCAAGGCGCTCAACGGTACCAGCATCGAAATCATCCACACCGACGCCGAGGGCAGGATGGTGCTCGCCGATACGCTGACCCTGGCATCACGCGCCAAGCCTGACCTGATGATCGACTTCGCCACGCTCACCGGCAGCATGGCGACGGCGCTCGGCGCGCGCTATTCGGGTGTGCTGGGCAATCGCGACGAACTGGTGCAGCGCGCGGTCAGCGTCAGCAAACAATGCGGCGAGCGCCTGTGCGCCTTCCCGATGGACGAGGACTACGAGGCCGGGCTGGAATCCAAGGTCGCCGACATCAAGCAATGCGCGCTGGCCGGCGAAGCCGACCACATCCTCGCGGCACGCTTCCTCAAGCGCTTCGTCGAGCACGATACGCCGTGGCTGCACATCGACCTCTCCTCCAGCCGCTGCGAAGAGGGGCTGGGCATCGTCGCGAGCGACGTGACGGGGTTTGGTGTGGCGTGGGGGTTGGGGATGTTGCAGGGTAAGTGAGTGTTTATGCTATAGAACGAAACAGTTCAAGAAAAAATCCGAAGCCCCTTTTACCCAATGGGTGTTGAGATGCATTCCTGCCTGAGCCCACCCGATTATCCGTGCCGATTCAATACCAGCTTTATTCGGCGCATCCTCTTGTTGGTTGCCACCGTCGTTCTTGTCGCCGCCTGCGGCGACAAGGCAAAGGAGGATGCACTTCCTCAAGGTAGCCGGGTTGTGGCGCTGGGAGACAGCCTGACCGCCGGGGCTGGCGTGGCTCCCGCAGAGGCGTGGCCCGACCTGCTGGCGAGCCGGATGGGGTGGGTTGTAATCAACGGCGGAGTAAGCGGCGACACCAGCGGCGGCGCCTTGCAACGCTTGCCGGCGCTTCTTGAGGAACACGACCCGGTTCTTGTGTTGGTGGCGCTGGGGGGCAACGACATGCTGCGCCGCCTCCCCGAGGAAGAGACCGTCGCCAATCTGGAGAAGATACTCACCGCGATAAAGGCGAGTGGCGCAAAGCCGGTGCTGCTGGCAACGCCGAAGCCGAGCGGCATGGGCGCCGTTTTTCAAAATCTGTCTGCGGCGGATTTTTACCGCAGGGTGGCAGAAGAGCAGCGGGTGCCATTGGTCGAAGACGCAATCGCCGAGGTGCTGTCCGACCCTCAACTGAAGGGCGATCCCCTGCATCCCAATGCCGCCGGTCACGCGCAATTGGCGCAGAAGATTTTCGATGCGCTGAAGGCTATCGGGTATGCCCATTAAGACAACGTTTAAATGACTTCGAAGCCGGTGTAGCTGCACTCATCCGGCTTGATCTCGACCCGCTCAACCTGCGCGCGCTCCGGGCCGCGCCGCGCCCAGCGCACGACGGCGTCGACGTCGGCGGGTTCGCCCTGCACCGCTGCTTCCACCGTACCGTCGCTGCGGTTGCGCACCCAGCCGGCGACCCCCAGCCTTTGCGCCTCGCGGCGCATAGCGTCGCGGAAATACACGCCCTGCACACGGCCATGGATCACGAGGCGCAGCGTCTTCTTGGGCATAGCCTGGATGGCCATTCTTTTTCTCCTGCAATAGTTCGCGTGCGGAACAGCGCTCTGTCCAGATTGGGCAGCAAGCGGCCTCCCGGTAGGTTAAACAATGGCAGCCGCAATCACCCAATAGCGCGCGAATTTTCCCAGCGCCATGAACAGCGCGGCCTGCCACCAGTTGAGGCGCAGCCAGCCGGCGGCGAGGCACAGCGCGTCGCCGATCAACGGAACCCATGCGAGCAGCAATGCCGGCGTGCCATAGCGGCGCAATTTTCCCACATGTTTGAGTTGCTGAGTTTGCGGCAGCAGCCAGCCCATGCCGAAGCTGACCATGCCGCCCAGGGTGTTGCCGGCGGTGGCGATGAGGAGTGCTGGCCAAAGCGTTTCTGGATAGCTTTTGAGCACGCCGAACAGCACGGCTTCCGAGCCGCCGGGCAGCAGCGTGGCGGCAAAAAAGCTGCCGAGGAAGAGCGATAAGAGGCTGGCGGTGTCGCTCACGGATTGAGCCAGATCATTGCCCGCGCAAGACGGAAAAGACTTTTTTCGCCAGGCTGCCCGTCGCTTCCAGCGGATTCGCGCGGATCGCTTTTTCCTGTTCCGCCATCATCAGAAATAATCCATCCATCGCCTTGCGCGTGATGTAATCGTCGAGCCTGGCGTCGCGCTCGTCCACCAGGCCGAACTTCACACCCTTGCCGGCGAACTGGTCGTATTTTTCCGCGACCTTCACCTTCAGCATCGCCTTGTTGATGATCGGCTTGAACTTGTCTGCCAGCGCGGTTTCGGTGTTGTTGCGGAAGTATTGCGTGGCGGCGTCATCGCCGCCGGTGAGGATGCCTTTGGCATCTTCCACGGTCATTTTCCTGACCGCGCCGGCCAGCAGGATTTTGGCTTCCGGCACGGCGGCTTCGGCGGCACGATTCATCGAGGTGATCAGCTCATCCGCATATTTGCCTATGCCGAATCTGCGCAGCGCGCCAGCCACTTTTTGCAGGTTTTCCGGCAAGGGAATGCGCACCTTGTCGTTGCCGAGATAGCCGTTCTCTTTGGCCAGATTCTTTACCGCAGTCTCAGCACTCTGGGTCAGCGCCTGCTTCAGGCTGGCAACCTGATCCTTGTTGCTGAAGCCGGAAAGATCGAGGGCGGATGCGCCGGCGGCGGCAAATAAAAACGAGGCGACGAATATGCTGCAAATGAGGTGGTAAGGCCGCATGGTGAGAGTCCTCGAGTAATGATCCTGTAGGGTGCGTTCCACGCACCATTGACATTGGTGAACGCACCCTACGGTATTTTCGTTTCCGAATTTATTTTTTGCGCGGCGGCAACAGATCCGTGATTGTGCCTTCGGCCATTTCCGCCGCGAAGCCGAGCGTCTCCGACAGGGTCGGATGCGGGTGGATGGTCAGGCCGATGTCTTCCATGTCGGCACCCATTTCCAGCGCGAGCACCGCCTCGGCGATCAGTTCGCCGGCGTTGACGCCGACGATGCCCGCGCCGAGGATGCGGCGCGTCTGCGGGTCGAGCAGCAGTTTGGTGGCACCTTCTTCGCGGCCGATCGACAGCGCGCGCCCCGATGCCGCCCACGGAAAATTGGCTTTTTCGTAGGCGATGCCCTGCGCCTTGGCTTGCGTTTCGGTCAGGCCCATCCAGGCGATCTCCGGATCGGTGTACGCCACCGACGGAATGGTCAGCGGTTCGAAGAACGCCTTGTGCCCGGCGATGACTTCCGCCGCGACCTTGCCTTCATGGCTCGCCTTGTGCGCCAGCATCGGCTCGCCGACGATGTCGCCGATGGCAAAGATATGCGGCACGTTGGTGCGCATCTGCCTGTCCACCGGGATGAAGCCGCGTTCGTTGACCACAACACCGGCCGCTTCCGCGCCGATGTCGCGCCCGTTGGGGCGGCGGCCGACGGCCAGCAACACGCGGTCGTACAGTTGCGGTTCGGGCGCTTGTTCGCCTTCGAAAGTTACTTTCAGGCCGTTCTTTTGCGCTTCGATCTTGCTGATTTTGGTCTTCAGATAAATCGCTTCGTAGCGTTTTTCAATGCGCTTGTGCAGAGGCTTAACCAGGTCGCGATCCGCGCCGGGAATCAGGCCATCGGCCATCTCCACCACACTGATTTTGCTGCCGAGCGCGTCGTATACCGTGGCCATTTCCAGCCCGATGATGCCGCCGCCGACGATCAGCATGCGCTGCGGCACATCCCGGAGTTGCAACGCGCCGGTAGAGTCGATGAGGCGCGGGTCGTCATAGGGCAAGCCGGGGATGCGCGCCGCGCTGGAGCCCGCCGCGATGATCGCGTGACCGAAGGTGATGGTCTTGCTGCCTTCGGCGGTTGCGACGACGAGGCTGTTGGGGGTGGCGAATTTCGCTTCGCCCTGCACCACCTGCACCTTGCGCTGTTTGGCGAGCTGTTTCAGGCCGCCGGTGAGCTTGGCGACGACGCCGTCTTTCCAGGAGCGTATTTGGTCGATGTCGATCTGCGGCTTGGCGAAAGTCACGCCGTGCTGCGACACATCTGCGGCTTCATTGATGACCCTGGCGACATGCAGCAACGCCTTGGACGGGATGCAGCCGACATTCAGGCATACGCCGCCGAGGCTGGCATGACGCTCCACCAGCACCACCTGCTTGCCCAGATCGGCGGCGCGAAACGCGGCAGTGTAGCCGCCGGGACCGGCGCCGAGCACCAGCACTTCGGCGTGCATATCGCCTGCTTCAATCTGGGTTTCGATGGTCTGGCTCATGTGATTTCCTTAAGTGCGCACTTGCCCGTTGCCCAGCACGATGAATTTCTGCGAGGTCAGCCCTTCCAGCCCGACCGGGCCGCGCGCGTGGATCTTGTCGGTGGAGATGCCGATCTCCGCGCCGAGGCCGTATTCGAAGCCGTCGGCAAAGCGCGTCGAGGCGTTCACCATCACCGAGCTGGAATCCACCTCGCGCAGGAAGCGCATCGCCTTGGTGTAGTTTTCGGTGACGATGCTGTCGGTATGTTGCGAGCCGTAAGTGTTGATATGCTCGATGGCCTCGTCCAGTCCGGCGACGACGCGCACCGCGAGGATCGGCGCGAGATATTCGGTGCGCCAATCATCTTCGGTGGCGTTTTTCATCTGCGGCACGATCGCGCGCGCCGCCGCGTCGCCGCGCAGTTCGACGTTCTTGTCGAGATAGATATTGCATAGCGGCGGCAGCACCTTCGCGGCGATGTTCGCGTTCACCAGCAAAGTCTCCATCGCGTTGCATACGCCGTAGCGGTGCGTCTTGGCGTTGTCGGCGATGCGGATCGCCTTGTCGAGATCGGCCTCGTCGTCGATATACACATGGCAGATGCCGTCCAGATGCTTGATGACCGGGATGCGCGCCTCCTCGGAGATGCGCGCGATCAGGCTCTTGCCGCCGCGCGGTACGATCACGTCGACGTAATCCTTCATCGTGATGAGCTCGCCGACTGCGGCGCGGTCGGTGGTGCCCACGACTTGCACGGCAGTCTCCGGCAGCCCGGCGGCGCGCAGTCCGGCATGCACGCAAGCCGCTATCGCCTGATTGGAATGAATCGCTTCCGAGCCGCCGCGCAGGATCGCCGCATTGCCGGATTTCAGGCACAGCCCGGCGGCGTCCGCCGTGACGTTGGGGCGCGACTCGTAAATGATGCCGATCACGCCGAGCGGCACGCGCATCTTGCCGACCTGGATACCGGAAGGGCGGTAGCTCATGCCGCTGATCTCGCCGATCGGGTCGGCCAATTGCGCGATTTGCAGCAGCCCTTCGGCCATGCCGCGCACGGTCTTTTCGGTCAGCGTCAGGCGATCCACCGAGGCGCTGTCCAGCCCGTTGGCGCGCGCGGCGTCCACATCCTTGGCATTTGCGGCGATGAGTTGCGCGGACTGATTTTGCAATGCGGCGGCGATCTCCGTCAGCGCGCGATTCTTGGTGGCGGTGTCTGCCTGCGCCATGATGCGCGAAGCCGCGCGGGCTTGTTGCCCGATGGACTTCATGTATTGTTTGATGTCTTCCATGATGCTTCCTGTGTTGCGTGTGGCGCGCATTTTATCACTCTGGTGCAGTCTTGTAGGGTGCGCTATGCGCACCATGGTGCATGAAATGCACCCTACCATTGCTTTTCCACCTGTTAAAATGCGCGCCTTTCTCGAATGCAGGCGCAGCGATGTCCGACATACTCAACAAGATTCTCGCGGTCAAGGCGCAGGAAGTGGCTGCCGCCCTGGCTGTCAAGCCGCTCGCCGCGATGCGCGCCGACGCGGAGCAGGCTGCGGCGCCGCGCGATTTCACAGGCAGCATCCGCGCCAAAATCGCCGCAGGCCAGGCCGCCGTGATCGCGGAAATCAAGAAGGCCAGCCCGAGCAAGGGCGTGCTGCGCGCCGATTTCCGCCCCGCCGAAATCGCCGCCAGCTACGCGCGGCACGGCGCGGCGTGCCTGTCGGTGCTGACTGACGCGCAATTCTTTCAGGGCAGCGCGGAGTACCTGAAGCAGGCGCGCGCCGCCTGTGCATTGCCGGTGCTGCGCAAGGATTTCATCGTGGACGAATACCAGATTTACGACGCGCGCGCGATGGGCGCGGATGCGATCCTCTTGATTGCTGCCGCACTGGATGTCGCGCAGATGCGGGCATTCGAAGCATTGGCGCACAGCCTCGGCATGGCGGTGCTGGTGGAGGTGCATGACGGCGCGGAGCTGGATGCCGCGCTGCAACTGGTTACGCCGCTGATCGGCGTGAACAACCGCAACCTGCGCACCTTCGAAGTGAGCCTGCAAACCACGCTGGACTTGTTGCCGCACATTCCGAATGAACGCATCGTGGTCACCGAAAGCGGCATCCTCAAGGCGGAAGACGTCAGGCTGATGCGCGCCAACCGGGTGAACGCATTTCTGGTCGGCGAGGCGTTCATGCGCGCAGACGACCCGGGCGCAGAGCTGGCAAAAGTGTTTGGATGAACGCAGCGACCTTTTCTGCACACCACATTCGCTGAATATCGCCATCCATGGATACAGAACAAGCCGACAAGCCCGCAGCTTGCAACAACTGCGCCCACTACTATATTACCCATGACGCCCATTTCAGATACGGCTGCCGCGCCCTCGACTTCAAGAGTCAACGGCAACCGGTCATGGTCGTTGCAGAGGCGTCCGGACAGCAATGCCACTTCTTCCAGGAAAAAAAGCGGGGCCGGAGGTAGTGGGCGGGTGCGTTCCATGCGCCATGGTGCGCGCAGCGCACCATGCCACGGCTGCCACTATTCCTGGATCACCTCGAAGTCATGCGTGATCGCGGCGGTCGCGCCGAGCATGATGGAAGCCGAGCAGTATTTTTCGGCCGACAGCTTGATGGCTTTTTCTACTGCCTCCGGCTTGATGTCCTTGCCCGTCACGACGAAGTGCATGTGAATCTTGGTGAATACCTTGGGGTCAGTTTCGGCGCGTTCCGCTTCCAGTTCCACATAGCAACCGGAAACTGCCTGACGGCTTTTTTTCAGGATGGAAATCACGTCGAAGCTGGTGCAGCCGCCCGCGCCGATCAGCAGCATTTCCATCGGGCGCGGGCCGAGGTTGCGCCCGCCCGCCGCCGGTGCGCCGTCCATCAATACAGCGTGGCTGCTTTCCGTTTCGCCCAGAAAAGAGACTTGTTCCACCCATTTGACGCGAGCTTTCATGTTGTTCCTTTGCTTGCTTAAATATCAGAGACCGCCAACTTTACCCGATACCAGAGCAATCCGATAACTTCGTGGACAAAAATTTTACTGTCGCGCAATGATTCGGCACGCGGCAGAAATGCGAGCAGGTCGATCCGGTAGCGCGTGGTGAAAGCAGTCGGCGCCTCGACTACCTCGAATCCGGCGCGGCGGAATACATCGGCGGCGCGCGGCATGTGCCAGGCATGGGTGATGAGGTAGATTTTTTTGATACCGGCCTTTTGCAGGGTCTGGAACGAGTAGCGCGCATTTTCGAAGGTATTGTCCGAGGCATCCTCGATCCAGCGCACCGGAACCCGGAAATCCTGTTCCAGTGCCGCACGCATTTGCTGCGCTTCGGAAAGCTGGTTGCCCAGCGGTTTTCCGCCGGTCACCAGCACCGGTTTGCCGGTCTCGCGCTGGAGTTTCGCGCCGTAGCGCAGGCGCAGCAGGGATTGTTCGCTGACGGTGTCCTGTCCGGCATATTCCGGTGCATGGAAATATGTCCCGCCGCCGAGGATCACGATCGCATCGGCGGCTTGAGGTTGCCGGCTATCCAGCGCGGCGGTGCGCGCCTCCAGCAGGTGCAGCGCGCCCTCGGCAAAATAGGGCGTGGAGATCATCCACAGCAAACCGAATGCGGCGAGCAGCAGCGGCTTGGCGAATTTGCGGCGGCGGCAGAGCAGGAACAGGCCGAGCGCCAGCGCGAGCAGCAAGCTCAGCGGCGGCAGCAGGAAGGCGGCGATGAAGTTGGTGGCGAACCAGGACATGATGAAGGACACCTGAAGATTGGGGTGACGAACCGGCAACATTATGACATGCGGGGACCAAACGGCGCGGGGCATGAAACCTGCTGGAATAGGCTCTTGCGGGTAGAATGACCGAGGAGGCGATCACGAGGTGGCGATGAACGGATTGGATGGCAGCGGCGAGGTACGGCTGGAGGCGAGGCATCGGCCATCCGGGGAGAATGCCTGTTTCATGGGGGAAGGGCTGTCGTTCGGCGAGTATGTGCGGCGCACGACGGCGATGCTGCGGCGCGTGTATGCCGGGCGCGGGAGCGCCGAGCTGGAGAAGGCGGTCGCCGGGAACGCTCCGTTCGAGTCGTCTCCCGCCGGAGATGCACACAGCGGAAGCGGCAAGCCTTATCGCCGCGGCGTGCTGCTGACGCATGGGCTGTCGGGTTCGCCTTATTACATGCGCCACCTGGCGGCGTTCTTCCAGCGCAACGGCTTCCGGGTGATGGCGGTGCTGCTGCCGGGGCATGGCACGCAGCCGGGCGATCTGCTCGACACGCGCTGGCAGGAATGGGCGAGGGCGGTGCGCTACGGGGCGGAGCGGCTGGCTGCCGAGGTCGATGAAATGTATCTGGCCGGCTACTCGGCGGGCGGTGCGTTGAGCTTGCTGCAAAGCGCGCACGACGAACGGGTGCGCGGCCTGTTCCTGTTCGCGCCGGCGCTGGAGATCAGCGCCCGTGCGCGCTGGGCGAATCTGCACAAGCTTTACAGTTGGCTGTCGCCCGAAAACGCGTGGCTGCGCATCACGCCTGACCGCGATCTCTATAAATACGAATCGTTCTGCAAGAATGCCGCCGCGCAGATGTACGCGCTGACGCAGGCGTTGCCGCAGCGCGAAATCAACATCCCGATATTCGTCGTCGCCAGCGCGGACGATGTGACGGTGCATGCCGCGGCGACGCTACGCTTCATGCAGCAGGCGAGACATCCGCACAGCAGATTGGTGTGGTATGCGACCCAGGCTCCGCAAGGCGTCGCACCTCATGTGGAATGGATAAACAGCGCGTTGCCCGGGCAACGCATCCTGAGCAGCGCGCACACCGCCATCGTGTTGCCGCCCGAGGATGAACATTACGGTGCGGCGGGCGATTACGTGAACTGCCTGCATTACTATCCGCACGACATGCGGAGCTATGCGATGTGCCATGCATCGGGCGCGGATGCGTGGCAGGGCGAAGTGACCGAACAGAATCTCGGACGCGGCCTCCTGCGCCGCTTGATATACAACCCGCACTATGCGGCGATGGAGGCTTCCATGCAGAAGTTCATCGAGGGATTGCGATGAGCCGGACACTGGTCTTCGCGCATCGCGGCGCGAACCGGGAGGCGGCGGAGAATACGCGCAGCGCGTTCGACCGGGCGCTCGCCTATCCTATCGACGGCATCGAAACCGACATCCAGCTCAGCCGCGACGGGGTCGCCGTGCTGTGGCACGACCGCTTTCTCGGCAAGCTCGGCCTGCCCGGCAAGCGCATCGACGACTTCGATCATGCCGAGTTGCGGGCGATGGATTTCGCCGCGCACTTTGCTCATGCGGAAAAGCCCGAGGGCGTGATGAGCCTGCGCGAATTCCTGGCGGCATATCGCACGCGCTGCCGTCTGTTGCTGGAGATCAAGAACCGCGCATGGGAGCAGCCTGCGCGGCATGAGGCCAAAGTCAGGCAGACGCTAGAATTGGCCGGTGAGGCGGACGATAGTATCCTGGTCTCGTCGTTCGACCTGAACAGCCTGGTCTACGCTCATCGCTGCGCGCCGCAGTTCCCGCTGGTGCTCAACCTGGAGCCGGAACACGGCGCGGATTTCGCGCGCAGTGTGCTGGCCACCCAGTCTTTTCTGCATGGCCTGTGCGTTCACATCGACACGCTGGACGAGGCCATGATCGGCGTACTGCGCGAATGCGGCAAGCGCATCGCGGTTTACACCTGCAACAGCGATGAAGAGATAAACCGTGCGCTCGCTTTGGGCGTGGATATTTTGATCAGCGATGTGCCGCAGAAGGCCTTGCAGATAAGGCAGGCATCGCCCTGAGCAAATTGCCCTGCATCCAGCCCCGGACTGTGCGACACTTTCGACGCTTGTTTTCAAGTGAGGAGGGGAGGATTCATGAGCAAGAGCAAAAAATCCACGATCGACGTACAGGGCACCGCTATCACCATACTGACACAGCGGGAAGAAGACCTCATTTGCCTTACCGACATCGCGCGCGCCAAAAACGCCGAACGTTCCGACGATCTAGTGCGCAACTGGCTCAGAAACCGTAACACCGTAGAATTCCTCGGGGTTTGGGAGCGACTCAATAATCCGGATTTTAATTCCGTCGAATTCGACGGAATTAAAATGCAGGCCGGTTTGAACAGTTTCGCCCTGACCCCGAAACAGTGGATAGAGAAGACAAACGCCATCGGCATTGTTTCTCAAGCGGGCCGGTACGGTGGCACCTATGCACACAAAGACATCGCTTTCGAGTTTGCCTCATGGATATCGGTCGAGTTCAAGCTCTACCTCATCA
>CAYGIF010000029.1:0-19082 GCA_964349865.1 uncultured Gallionella sp.
AATGCGCCGCGTTTTGAGATGGGCTTCGAGCCCGTTTTTTATTTGTGGGCAGTAACTTTATGGATGTAGTGAAGCTGGTCGAGACGACGGTAAATGGCCTGGGCTATGAGCTGGTGGATTTTGAACGCTCGGGGCGCGGGCTGTTGCGCGTGCTCATCGACAAGCCGGAAGGTATCTCGGTGGACGATTGCCAGGCGGTAAGCAATCAATTGACGCGGCTGTTCCTGGTCGAGAACGTGGATTATGACCGCCTCGAAATTTCATCGCCGGGACTGGACAGGCCGCTGAAAAAGGAAGCGGATTTTGTGCGTTTTGCCGGGCAGAAAGCGCAACTCAAGCTGCGCATGCCGCTGGCGGGACGGAAGAATTTTGTCGGGATCATCGGAGCGGTCAACGATGGGATATTGCAGTTGGATGTCGAGGGCAGTCCGGTGGCAATCGAACTGTCGAATTTGGACAAGGCGCGCTTAGTGCCAACTTTTTAGTATGTAGGCACCATGGTGCACGGAGTGCACCCTACACATGCAAGTAATCAGGCGGAGATAGAGTATGAGTCGTGAAATTTTGTTGCTGGTGGATGCGCTGTCGCGTGAAAAGAACGTGGACAAGGAGGTCGTGTTCGAATCGCTGGAGTCTGCGTTGGCCTCTGCGACCAAGAAACGCTTTGCCGACGAGGCCGACGTGCGCGTTTCGATAGATCGCAATACCGGCGAATACGAATCCTTCCGCCGCTGGGAAGTGATGGACGACGAAACCTTCGAAACGCCGGACATGCACATCAAGCTGGAAGAAGCGCAAAAGCGCAATGCCGATATCCAGATCGGCGAATTTATCGAAGAACCGCTGGAGTCCATTGATTTCGGGCGTATCGGGGCACAAGCGGCGAAGCAGGTTATTTTCCAGAAGATCCGCGATGCCGAGCGCGAGCAGGTGCTGAGCGATTTTATGGAGCGCAAGGAGCATCTGGTTTCCGGTACGGTGAAACGGCTCGAGCGCGGCAACGCGCTTATCGAATTCGGCAAGATCGAGGCATTGCTGCCGCGCGAGCAGATGATCCCGAAGGAAAACCTGCGCGTCGGTGACCGCGTCAAGGCGCACCTGTTGCGGGTGGATCGCAGTGCGCGCGGCCCGCAGGTGATTTTGTCGCGCACCTCAAACGAATTGCTGGTCAAGTTATTTGAGCTGGAAGTGCCAGAGATCGAGGAAAACCTGCTGGAAATCGTCAGCGCCGCGCGCGACCCCGGCTCGCGCGCCAAGATAGCGGTGCAATCGCACGACCCGCGCATCGACCCCATCGGCACCTGCGTCGGGATGCGCGGCTCCCGCGTGCAGGGCGTGACCAACGAACTCGCCGGCGAGCGCGTGGATATCATTCTTTGGTCGGAAGACCCGGCCACTTATGTCATCAACGCGCTGGCTCCCGCCGATGTGAGCGGTATCGTGGTGGACGAAGAGAAGCACAGCATGGATGTCGTGGTCGAAGAGGAAAACCTGGCGCAGGCGATCGGACGCGGTGGCCAGAATGTGCGTTTGGCCAGCGAATTGACGGGCTGGGAACTCAATATCATGACCGTCGAGCAGTCCAATGAAAAGCATACCGAAGAGTTCTCTAAAATACGCGCGGTGTTCATGGAAAAGCTGGATGTGGACGAAGAAGTCGCCGATATTCTGGTGCAGGAAGGCTTTAATACGCTGGAAGAGGTGGCCTATGTGCCGCTGGAAGAAATGCTGGAAATCGAGTCGTTTGACGAAGCGACGGTGAACGAGTTGCGCAGCCGCGCGCGCAATGCGCTGTTGACCGCCGCGATTGCCAGCGAAGAAAAGGTGGAACACGGCATCGAAGACTTGTTCAAGCTGGAAGGCATGGACGAGCAAACCGCGCGTACTTTGGCGGCCAAAGGGGTGACGACGCAAGAGCAATTGGCGGATCTGGATGCAGATGAGCTGGTAGAGCTTTCTGGCATGGACAGCGAACGCGCCAACACGTTGATCATGGCGGCGCGCGCGCCCTGGTTTGCTTGAGTCGGTGGCACTTAAAGGATGGTAATGGGAAAATTGAACGTAGCGCAATTTGCGACTGAACTGGGGTTGCCGGTTACTTTGCTGCTTGAGCAGTTGAAGGCGGCCGGGGTCAGCAAAGAACAGGAATCTGATTCGCTTTCCGAAAAGGACAAGGCGCAATTGCTGGAGCATTTGCGTCAGGCGCATGGTGCCGAAAAGCCCACCAATAAAATCACGCTGACCCGCCGCGAAACCACGGAAATCAAAAAAGCCGACAGCTCCGGCCGGGCGCGCACCATTCAGGTGGAGGTGCGCAAACGCCGCGTAGTGGCTCCGGTAGCCGCAGAAGCGGCTGCGCCCGCCACCTTGCCCAAGGGTGAAGCGGCCAAGGTTGTCGATGAGCAGGAACTGGCCGCGCGCGCGCAGGAAGCGCATTTGCAGGCGGAATTGGCGGCGCGCCAGGCAGCCGAAGCGCAAGCCAAGCAAGAGCGCAGCAAGCGCAAGACAACCAAAAAGGCGGTTGAGCCGGAGCAGGAACAGAAACCCGCCGCACCGGCGGCGAAAGAAGAAGCCGCGCCCGTTGCAGCGGCTCCGGTGATTAATTTGGCCGAAGGCACGTTGCACAAGCCGGTGCCCAAGCCCGGCGACAAGATAGCCAAACCGGTCAAAAAACCCAAGGCCGAAGCCAAGGCCAGCCCGTGGGATGAAAAAGGGCACAAGAAGCGCACCCCCGTCAAAGCCGGCGAGAAGACGGGAGTGAAGACCGGAGTCTGGGCGACCCCGGTGCGCGCGCCGCGTCATGACAGACACAAACACGCCGTCGAGCAGGAACACGCCTTCTCGTTGCCGACCGAACCGATCGTGCGCGAAGTGGCTGTTCCGGAAACCATCACCGTCGCCGAATTGGCGCAGAAGATGGCCGTCAAGGCCGCCGAAATCATCAAGGTGCTGATGAAAATGGGCTCGATGGTGACCATCAACCAGGTGCTGGACCAGGAAACCGCGATGATCATCGTGGAGGAAATGGGGCATATCGCCAAGACCGCCAAGCTGGACGACCTCGATGCTTATTTGCTGGATACCGAAGCGCATCATGATGTGGTGCTGGAGCCGCGCGCGCCGGTCGTCACCGTGATGGGGCACGTCGACCACGGCAAGACCTCGCTGCTGGATTACATCCGCCGCACCCGCGTCGCTTCCGGTGAAGCGGGCGGGATCACCCAGCATATCGGCGCGTATCACGTCGATACGCCGCGCGGCATGATTACCTTCCTCGATACGCCGGGCCACGAAGCGTTTACCGCGATGCGCGCGCGCGGCGCGAAGGCGACCGACATCGTGATCCTGGTGGTGGCAGCCGATGACGGCGTGATGCCGCAGACCAAAGAGGCCATCGCCCATGCCAGGGCCGCCAATGTGCCGCTGGTGGTGGCAATGACCAAGATCGACAAGCCCGAAGCCAATGCCGAGCGCGTCAAGCAGGAACTGGTCGCCGAAGGCGTGGTGCCGGAAGATTGGGGCGGCGACGCGATGTTCGTCGAGGTTTCTTCCAAGTCCGGGCAGGGCATCGACCAATTGCTCGAGGGCGTGCTGCTGCAAGCCGAAGTGCTGGAGTTGAAGGCGCCGCGCACCACCCACGCCAAGGGGCTGGTGATCGAGGCGCGTCTGGACAAGGGCAAGGGCCCGGTCGCTACCGTGCTGATCCAGTCCGGTACCCTGAGGCGCGGCGATGCGGTGCTGGTCGGTTCGGTGTTCGGACGGGTGCGCGCGATGCTGGACGAAACCGGCAAGGCTGTCGGCGAAGCCTACCCGTCTATTCCGGTGGAGATTCAAGGGCTGTCCGAAGTGCCTGCCGCCGGTGAGGAATTGATGGTAATGGCGGACGAAAAACGCGCGCGTGAAATCGCGCTGTTCCGCCAGGGCAAATACCGCGGCGTGAAGCTGGCCAAGCAGCAGGCGGCCAAGCTGGAAAACATGTTCGAGCAAATGGCCGAAGGCGAAGTGCGCACCCTGTCGCTGATCGTGAAATCCGACGTGCAAGGCTCTGCCGAGGCGATTGCGCAATCGTTGCAAAAACTTTCCACCAACGAGGTCAAGGTCAATCTGATCCACAACGCCGTAGGGGCGATCTCCGAGTCGGACATCAACCTGGCGCTGGCTTCCAAGGCGATTGTGATCGGCTTCAATACGCGCGCCGACGCGACCGCGCGCAAGCTCGCCGAATCTTCCGGCGTGGACATCCGCTACTACAACATCATTTATGCGATGGTGGACGAGATCAAGGCCGCCCTGTCCGGAATGCTGGCTCCCGAGAAGAGGGAAGTCATCCTCGGCATGGTCGAAGTGCGCCAGGTGTTCACCGTTTCCAAGGTGGGCACGATTGCCGGTTGTTATGTGCTGGAAGGCTTGGTGAAACGCGGCGCGAAGGTGCGCGTGTTGCGCGACAACGTGGTAATCCACGATGGCGAACTGGATTCGCTGAAGCGCTTCAAGGACGACGTGAAGGAAGTGAAGTCCAACTTCGAGTGCGGCCTGTCGCTGAAAAATTACAACGATCTGGCCGTGGGCGACAAGCTCGAAGTCTACGAAATCGTCGAGGTTGCGCGCGCACTGTAATGGGTAACTTCGCCAGAACCGACCGGATTGCCCAGCAAATCCAGCGCGAAATAGCCGAGCTGGTGCGCCTCGAAATCAACGATCCGCGCGTGCGCCTGGTGACCATCACCGGCGTCGAAGTCGCGGGCGACTATTCCCATGCCAAGATTTTTTTCACGCGGCTGGACGGCAAATACACCGAGGCGCAGCAAGGCCTGGAAAGCGCCAGCGGTTTTTTGCGCAAGCAGTTGGCACATAGCATCAAGCTGCGCGTCATGCCGCAACTGCATTTTGTCTACGATGCCTCCGTCGAACGCGGCAGCCATCTATCGCAACTTATCGATCAGGCAGTTGCCAGCGACAAACCCAAACCCCCCTCAATCCCCCCTTGTCAGGGGGGAGAACCGGACGGCGACCCGCTCCTCCCCTGATAAGGGGAGGCTGGGAGGGGTTGGTGTTATGGCACGCACTTATCGTCCGCTCGACGGCGTGCTGTTGTTTGATAAGCCGCTGGAGATCAGTTCCAACGACGCGTTGCAAAAAGTCCGCCGCCTGTTCCAGGCCGAAAAAGCCGGGCATACCGGCACTCTCGATCCACTCGCCACCGGCCTGTTGCCGATCTGTTTCGGCGAGGCCACCAAATTTTCCAATGCCTTGCTGGACGCCGACAAAACCTACCGCGCCTTGTTGCGCCTCGGGCAAACCACCAGCACCGGCGACGCGGAAGGCGAGATCACGGCCGAACATCCGGTCGAGGCCGGGCAGGCCGAGGTTGATGCCGTGCTGGAAAAATTTCGCGGCGAAATCCAGCAGCTTCCGCCGATGCACAGCGCGCTCAAGCATCAGGGCAAGCCGCTCTACGAATATATCCGCAGGGGCGAAACCATCGAGCGCGAACTGCGCAACGTGGTGATCCACGAGCTGACATTGAACTCTTTCAGCGGCAACGAAATGGACATCACCGTGCGTTGCAGCAAAGGAACTTACATACGCACGCTCGCCGAAGACATCGGCGCGGCGCTCGGCTGCGGCGCGCATCTGATCGGCCTGCGCCGCACCGCGATTGCCCATTTCGATTTGCGGGATGCCTATAACTGGCAGCAACTGGAAGTGATGACCGAGGCCGAGCGCGATGCCTGCGTGCTGCCGCCGGAAGCGCTGATGCCGGACATCCCCAGGCTGCAATTGGACGCCGTACAAATCAAACGCCTCGCGCAAGGGCAGCGGCTGGGATTGGACACCGGCTTGCCGGACGGCAAGGTCTGTTTGCATGGCCCGCAGGGATTTATCGGAACGGGGCTGCTGCAGGGCCGCCGCCTTGCCCCGGAACGGCTGTTGTCCGGTGTGGCAAAACTAGCCGCCAAGGCTGCCTTGGCGGAAAATTTTGGGGTTGAGCAATAGGGGCATTCAAGGGTAGAATGCGGCACTTTTTTTAGGAGAGTAAAACCAATGGCTATTACCGCCGCGCAAAAAGCGCAAATCGTTACCGACTTTCAACGTGCCAAGAGCGACACGGGTTCCCCCGAAGTACAGGTGGCCCTGATCACCGCACGCATTGCTTATCTGACCGAGCATTTCAAAGACAACACCAAGGATCACCATTCCCGCCGCGGCCTGCTGCGCCTGGTGAGTCGCCGCCGCAAGCTGCTCGATTACCTCAAGAGCAAGAATGACGCGGGCTATCGCGCGCTGATCCAGCGCCTGGAAATCCGCAAGTAACAGATTGCATCCAGCGGGTCGCTTATGCGGCCCGCGTTGTTTTGTCTTGTCAATTTCATGTGGCGCGTTGCGCGTCATGTCATGCACAGAGAGGTCTATCTTGAGTCACTATAAAAAAACATTTGCGTTCGGCAATCATCAACTCACTCTGGAAACCGGTGAAATCGCGCGCCAAGCCAGCGGTGCGGTGATGGTCAGCCTGGACGACACCATGGTGCTGGTCACGGTGGTCGGCAGGAAGGATGCCAAGCCTGATCAGGATTTTTTCCCGCTCACCGTGGATTACCAGGAAAAAACCTACGCGGCGGGCAAGATTCCCGGCAGTTTCTTCAAGCGCGAAGGCCGCCCGAGCGAGAAGGAAATCCTGACTTGCCGTTTGATTGATCGCCCGCTGCGCCCGCTGTTCCCGGAAAGTTTTTACAACGAAGTGCAGATCGTCGCGACGGTGATGTCTTCGGACAGCGAAATCGATTCCGATATTCCCGCGATGATCGGCGCGTCTGCCGCTCTGGCGTTGTCCGGCATTCCGTTCGACGGCCCGATCGCCGCTGCGCGCGTGGGTTATGTCAACGGTCAATACCTGCTTAACCCGACCGCGACGGAACTCCTGACTTCGCAAATGGACCTGGTGGTTGCCGGCACCGACCGCGCCGTGCAAATGGTGGAATCCGAAGCGCAGCAGTTGTCTGAAGAAATCATGTTGGGCGCGGTGATGTTCGGCCACGAACAAATGCAGGTCGTGATCCAGGCCATCAATGAGATGGCCGATGCAGTCGGCGCTCCCGCCTGGGATTGGGCTGCGCCTGCCAAGGATGAAGCGCTGATTGCCAAAATCGCCGAACTGGCCGACGCTCCGCTGCAACAGGCTTATGCGATTCGCTCCAAACAGGCGCGCACCGATGCGGTGGCGGCGATTCGCGACAAGGTGATGGCGGCTGTCATCACGCCAGAATCCGCCCCCGGCCAGAAGAACCACGTCAATGATTTGTTCAGCGCGCTGGAAGCCAAGATTGTGCGCGGGCAAATTCTGAACGGCGAGCCGCGCATCGATGGCCGCGACACCCGCACCGTGCGCCAGATTACCATCCGCAACGGCGTATTGCCGCGCACCCACGGCTCTTCGTTATTCACCCGAGGTGAAACGCAGGCCATTGTGGTGGCGACTCTGGGCAGCATGCGCGATTCCCAAAAAATAGACGCGCTGCAAGGCGAATATATCGACCGTTTCATGCTGCACTACAATTTTCCACCGTATTCGACCGGCGAGACCGGCCGCGTCGGCACGCCCAAACGCCGCGAAATCGGCCATGGCCGTTTGGCCAAGCGCGCGCTGGTTGCGGTGTTGCCCAGCGAAGAGGATTTCGGCTATGCGATCCGCGTGGTATCGGAAATCACCGAGTCGAACGGTTCCAGCTCGATGGCTTCGGTGTGCGGCGGTTGCCTGTCGCTGCTGGATGCCGGTGTGCCGCTCAAGGCGCATGTCGCAGGTATCGCCATGGGGCTGATCAAGGAAGGCAACCGCTTCGCGGTGCTGACCGATATTCTCGGCGACGAAGATCACCTGGGTGATATGGACTTCAAGGTGGCCGGTTCTGAGGCCGGTATTACCGCGCTGCAAATGGACATCAAGATCAACGGCATCACCCGCGACATCATGCAGGCCGCGTTGATCCAGGCACGCGAAGGCCGCATGCACATTCTTGGCCTGATGAAGCAGGCCATGCCGCAGGCGCGTACTGAAGTTTCCGAATTTGCGCCGCGCATGATCAAGATGAAGATCAATCCGGAAAAAATCCGTGATGTGATCGGCAAGGGCGGGGCGGTAATCCGCGCCTTGACCGAAGAAACCGGCACGACTATCGACATCGATGACAGCGGCAACATTACTATCGCTTGCGTGAGTGGCGAGGCGGGTGAACTGGCCAGGAAGCGCATCGAAGACATCGTGGCAGACGTGGAAGTCGGCAAGATTTACGAAGGGCCGGTGGTCAAGCTGCTCGATTTCGGTGCGCTGGTAAATGTGTTGCCCGGCAAAGATGGCCTGTTGCATATCTCCCAGATCGCCCACGAGCGCGTCAATGCCGTGTCGGATCACCTCAAGGAAGGCCAGATCGTGCGCGTGAAGGTGCTGGAAGTGGACGACAAGGGACGCATGAAGCTGAGCATGAAGGTATTGCTGCCTGCACCGGCAGCCGCTCCGGCTATTGCTGCCGAATAAGTTGTTCGGTCATCAAAAAAAGCCCCGCCAGTTTTGGAGGGGTTTTTTTGTGTTTCGATTCAATTCAGAAGGTCAAGCAAGCAGGTTGCTTTCGGCTTCGACATAACCTGAAGGTTCACCCTCCGGGTACGAGAGTCTTCGCCGAAAACAGATCGCAAAACCTTAAATTGTGTTTTTGGTTCCGGCATAACATGCGCTGCGCGCATGTGAGCCTACTCCGAAAGCAAATAGCGAAATGCTATTTCGCTATTTGCTTTTCACGGATTTCGTCCAGGGTTTTGCAGTCGATACACAGGGTGGCGGTCGGCCTTGCTTCAAGGCGGTTCAAACCAATCTCGATACCGCAATTATCGCAGTAGCCATAGTCGCCCGCGTCAATTTTGGCGAGCATCTCATTGATTTTTTTGATGAGTTTGCGCTCACGGTCGCGGTTGCGCAGTTCCAGTCCCATATCCGATTCTTGCGTGGCGCGGTCATTCGGGTCGGCAAATACCGTTGCCTCGTCCTGCATGGTATGCACGGTACGGTCGATATCCTCACCCAGACCGGCTTTGATATCGTTCAAAATTTTGCGGAAATGGTCGAGCTGCGTGGGGTTCATGTACTCCTCGCCCTTCTTGGCTTTATAAGGAGCGACGGGTTTGTGTGGCTGTACCGGCATTACATTTCTCCAGCGGGATAAAAATTAAGTCCGCTTTAATACCAGAAAGCGCCTGTTCATGCAAATAAATAAGGCTGGAAACTTTAATTATCAATCGTAAAGTTTAAACCACCGGCTTTAGCCGGTCAGCTTTAGCTGAGATATTATGCTGCACGGAAGGAGGTGCAGCATGGAATACTGACCCGCTTCAGGAGAGGAGCGGGTTTTGCTCTCCCCCTGATAAGGGGAAGTTGGAGGGGGTTTAAGCCTAATGAACAATTTGGGTTAATCACTCTGTTTATTCCGTTAAAATCACTCCTTGAAACCTGCACATATTTATCAACCCGAAACCTAATCACATGACAACTATTAGCCAAGAAGACCTGATCGCTAGCGTCGCCGATGCGCTGCAATACATTTCCTACTATCACCCGCTCGATTACATCAAGGCGCTCGGCAGGGCTTACGAACGCGAGCAGTCTCCCGCGGCGCGCGACGCGATCGCGCAAATCCTCACCAACTCGCGCATGAGCGCGCAGGGGCACCGGCCGATTTGCCAGGATACCGGCATCGTCGCGGCGTTCGTCAAGGTCGGCATGGAGGTGCGCTGGGATGATGCGACCATGGGCGTCGGCGACATGGTCAACGAAGGGGTGCGCCGCGCTTATACGAACCCGGACAACATGCTGCGCGCTTCGGTGCTGTCAGACCCGGCCGGCGCGCGCAAGAACACCCGCGACAACACGCCGGCGGTGATCCATTACGAGATCGTCCCCGGCGATAAGGTCGAAGTCACTCTGGCTGCGAAAGGCGGCGGCTCGGAGAATAAATCCAAATTCACCGTGCTCAATCCCTCCGACAGTTTGGTCGATTGGGTGCTGGAGACCGTCCCCGAAATGGGCGCGGGATGGTGCCCGCCGGGCATGCTCGGCATCGGGCTCGGCGGCACGGCGGAGAAGGCCATGCTGCTCGCCAAGGAAGCGCTGATGGAGCCTGTAGACATTCACGAACTGCAAGCGCGCGGCGCGAACAACCGCGTGGAGGAACTGCGCCTGGAACTGTACGAGAAGGTCAATGCGCTGGGCATCGGTGCGCAGGGGCTGGGCGGCCTCACCACCGTGCTGGACGTCAAGATCAAGGACTACCCGACCCATGCCGCCGGCCTGCCGGTCGCGATGATTCCCAACTGCGCCGCGACCCGCCACATCCACTTCACGCTCGACGGCAGCGGTCCGGCCGCGCTGGTTCCGCCCTCGCTCGACGAATGGCCGAAAGTCGAATGGAAAGCCTCCGCCGACTCGCGCCGCGTCAACCTCGACACGGTCACGCGCGCAGAGATTGCGACCTGGAAGCCGGGCGAGACGCTGCTGCTGAATGGCCGCCTGCTGACCGGGCGCGATGCCGCCCACAAGCGTATCGCCGACATGCTGGCGCGCGGCGAAACCTTGCCGGTGGATTTCACCGGTCGCTTCATCTATTACGTCGGCCCGGTCGACCCGGTGCGCGACGAAGTGGTCGGCCCCGCAGGCCCCACCACCGCCACACGCATGGATAAGTTCACCGAGACGATGCTGGCGAAGACCGGCCTGATCGGCATGGTCGGCAAAGCCGAGCGCGGCCCGGAAGCGATCGCGGCCATCAAGCGGCACAAGGCGGTTTACCTGATGGCAGTCGGCGGCGCGGCCTATCTGGTATCCAAGGCGATCAAGGCAGCCAAGGTGCTGGCCTTCGCCGACCTGGGGATGGAAGCCATCTACGAATTCACCGTGCAGGACATGCCGGTCACCGTGGCGGTGGACAGCAACGGCGTATCGGTACATGAAACCGGACCGGCTGAATGGCGCGTGAAGATCGGCAGGATTTCCTAGCGCCGCGCCGGATTCGCGCGCGGTTTGGGAAGTGGTGGATTTCCTGCCGTTGGTAGATATGCAGGTTCCACCTTATTTCACCATTGCTTGGGGATGGGATAATTTTGAAACATGGACACCATTAAAAAACCGGCCAGCCCACCCGGTTTGGACGGCATCACCCTTGAAGCCATCGTCACCCAACTATCCGAGAACATGGGCTGGGAAGCGATGGCTACCGCCGTGCCAGTGCGCTGCTTTACGCACGACCCCAGTATCAAATCCAGCCTGAAATTTTTGCGCAGGACACCGTGGGCGCGCAAAAAAGTGGAGCAGTTGTATCTGCAACAAGCTCAAGCCAGCCGCTAAATCGCAGGGATAGCTGACTATTGCGACTGACAGCATGTGCTATTGCAGGAAATGCCATCACCCATTCTGCTCATAACTTTCGCTAATTTCAGCAGCGGCGCGATGCAGGTAATAGCGCGTTCGGCGCCAAGCGATAAAATCCCGGTTTCTGCCAACCCCTGACATGCCGTTATGCGCCCGAAACCGCCGCCGAATTACCTTGCTGGCTATCCTGTAACACTGGCAGAGCAAGTGCTGCGGCTGATCGAACAAGGTTTGCTGGCCGACATGTTGCTGAAGAAGTATCCGCTTGCGCATGAGGTGCGCACCGACAAGGCGCTGTATGACTACGTGCTGGAATGCAAAGGCAGGTATCTGCGCAACGCCAGTTCACTGAGCAAGGTGATGTTCGACGGCAAGCTGCATGTCATCCGTCACGTGCTGGGCGCGCACACCAGCATCTCGCGGGTGCAGGGCGCAAAACTCAAGTCCAAAAGTGAAATCCGCATAGCGGCGGTGTTCAAGGAGATGCCGCCGGAATTTTTGCGCATGATCGTGGTTCACGAGTTGGCGCACATCAAGGAGTGCGAGCACAACAAGGCCTTCTATCAACTGTGCCTGCATATGGAACCCGATTATCACCAGTTGGAGTTTGACCTGCGGGCGTACCTCAGCTATCTCGACGCGGCCGGGCTGCCGCTGTGGGGTGCTGCGGGTGTAGAGGCTGGCGCGAGTTAGGAAATCTGGAAGCAACTAAGCAACCACTGACCTGTTACTCCCTTCTCCCGTAGGCGGGAGAAGGGCTGGGGATGAGGATGAGGGGCTATCATTGAAAATTAATCCTACAGCGCGCGCACTTTCACCGTCTTGCCTTTCACCTTGCCTGCCGACAATTTGCGCACGGCGTCGCTTGCGATGTTGCGCGCGATGGCGACATAGGTGGACTGGTCGGTCACGGTGATTTTGCCGACTTGCTCGCGCGTGAAGCCCGCTTCGCCGGTGAGTGCGCCCAGTACGTCGCCGGCGCGGATTTTTTCCTTGCGCCCACCGAGTATCTGCAGCGTCACCATCGGCGGCACCAGCGCCGATTCGTCATCGCTTCGCTGTGAGCTCAATTCATGCCACTCCGGTTCGATGCGCATCATCTGCGCGATGGTGATGATGCGGTGCCGGTCGGCCGGGCTGCACAGGCTCAGCGCCCAGCCGTCCTGATCGGCGCGGCCGGTGCGGCCGATGCGATGGATATGGATTTCCGGGTCGGGCGTGACATCGACATTGATCACCGCTTCGAGCTGCGCGATGTCTAATCCCCGCGCGGCCACATCGGTGGCCACCAGCACCGAGCTGCTGCGATTGGCGAACTGGATCAGCACCTGGTCGCGTTCGCGTTGTTCCAGGTCGCCGTTCAGGGTCAGCGCGTGTATGCCCTGCGCATGCAGCACCTCCAGCAGCGAGCGGCATTGTTGCTTGGTGTTGCAGAAGGCCAGCGTGTTGACCGGGCGGTAGTGTTTGAGCAGCATGCCGACGGCCTGCAAACGCTGCTCGTTTTCCACCTTGTAGAAGCGCTGGCGTATCTTGTTATCCTCATGCTGTTCCAGCAGCTTCACTTCCTGCGGAGCGCGCATGAACTGGCGCGCCAGCCGCGCGATGCCGTCGGGATAGGTGGCCGAGAACAGCAATGTCTGGCGCTCTGCCGGGCAACGCTTCGCGACAAACGCGATGTCATCAACAAAGCCCATGTCCAGCATCCGGTCCGCTTCGTCGAGCACCAGCGTGTTGAGCGCCTCCAGGTTCAATGTGCCGCGCTCCATGTGATCCATGATGCGGCCGGGCGTGCCGACGACGATATGCGCGCCGTGCTCCAGGCTGGCGATCTGCGGGCGCATCGTGCTGCCGCCACACAGCGCCAGTATCTTGATGTTGTCGGCGGAACGCGCCAGACGGCGGATTTCCTGCGTCACCTGATCGGCCAGTTCGCGCGTCGGGCACAGCACCATGGCCTGCACCGCAAAGCGGCGCGGGTTCAGGCGGGTCAACAGGACCAGCGCGAACGCCGCCGTCTTGCCGCTGCCGGTCTTCGCCTGCGCGATCAGGTCGTGGCCCGCCAAAGCGATTGGCAGGCCGGCCGCCTGAATTGGCGTCATCGTCAGGTAGCCGAGCTGCTGCAAGGTCGCCTGCATGGCGGGCGACAGCGGCAGTTCGCTGAAAGAGCGGCCGGCAGCGCTTGCCGGGGACGGAGAGGAGGGGTGGATAAAGTCGGTCATACGCAGGATCAAGCCTTGCGCCGATATGCTGGAAAAGGCCTGCGCTGCCCCGGGCGCTTGCTGTCTTCCGCCGGTTTGGGTTTAGGCACCAGCAGGTTTCTGGCTGTGCTTTTCCTGGAAGCCCGGTGTGCCAGAACGGCCGCACCGAGTTGTTCCTCCGTCAGCAGAATGGGCGTGTGTTCGCCCTTGAGGTTAAAGCCGGCGAGGTTTTCCTTGATGCCGAAGATGCGCTCCTCGGTGTCGGCTTTCTTGCGCTGGCCCGCCATTATTTGCTGCGCATCCGGCGTCAGCGTGTAACCGCCTGCCGCCTCGCAGATCAAGCCGTATGCGGAGAGCCGATAAAACGACTCTGCCAATTTTGATTCGGAAGGGATGGCACCTTGAGTCAGATCGGCCGCAGCGATGATCTCGACAAGTTCAGCCGGACGCCTCTTCGAAGCAAGGGACATGGACAGTAAAAGGGTTGCATCAACATCGTGGACTGGGTACATCGTGAACCTTTGAATAAATAGGGAATGAGAGCCAAAGACCAGAGACATCAAACGCGCCGTGGCGGCAGAAAAGGCCAATCAGGCGCCAATAGGCTCCAACGCGGAGTATGAAGCCTGTTGAAATGGGCTCTTACGCGAGCGGCAAACGGAACGGCTTGCCATTGGCATCCAGAAAACAATCCACCGGACCTACAACGACGCAACGGGGCTGGTCAAAGTAACCCACGCACTCATTGCATTTATCGGGGTCGATAACATAAACATAATCGCCTTCGGATATCGCCCCGGTCGGGCATTCCGCCTCGCAAAGGCCGCAATTGATGCAATCATCGGTAATCGATAGTGCCATCCGTGCTTCTCCGTGCTTTGATTCGTTAAAAATTGCCCCACCGGTTGGCTGGGTAAGGCTCGCCTGGTGTTACGCTTCGGACGGGTCGGACAGCGGATAGCCTGATTTGGTTGCATCTGCTTTACAGGTTTTTTACTTGCGCGCGTGACCGAGGCCAATTTCTACACCTGAAATCCTCACCCCAGCAGATGCTTCACATGTTCGCGTTCCTCGACCAGTTCGCGGTAGCTGTTTTCCATGTGTTTGCGCCCCTGCTCGCTGATCGACAGGTCTGGCACGATGTGGTATTCGCCCTGTTTGCACCTCACCGGAAAGCCGTAGATCACGCCCTCCGGGATCCCGTAGCTGCCGTCGGACGGCACGCCCATGGATACCCAGTTGTTGTGGTGCGCGCCGAGCATCCAGTCGTGGATATGCGAGATGGCCGCATTCGCGGCGCTCGCCGCGCTTGACAGGCCGCGCGCCTCGATGACTGCGGCGCCGCGCTTCTGCACGGTGGGGATGAATTCGCTTTCCACCCAGTCCTGGTCCGGCAGCAGCTCGCGCACCAGCGTGCCGCGAATCTCGGCATGGTCGAGATCGGGATATTGCGTGCCGGAGTGGTTGCCCCAGACGATCATCTTCTTGATGTCGTGGATCGGTTGAAACAGTTTTTGCGCGACTTGCGCGACGGCGCGGTTATGGTCGAGGCGCATCATCGAGTTGAAATTGCGTGGATCGAGATCGGGTGCGTTCTTCATCGCGATCAGCGCGTTGGTATTGGCCGGATTGCCCACCACCAGCACCTTGACATGGCGTGCCGCATATTCGTTGAGCAGTTGGCCCTGCGCGGAGAAAATCGCGCCGTTGGCCTCGATCAGATCCTTGCGCTCCATGCCCTTGCCGCGCGGCCGCGCGCCGATCAGCAGGGCGATTTCGGTATCCCGGAACGCGACTTTCGGGTCGTCGGTGATGATGATCTGTTGCAGCAGCGGAAAGGCGCAGTCCTCCAGTTCCATCATCACGCCGCGCAACATCGTCTGCGCCTGCGGCAAATCCAGCAATTGCAGGATGATGGGCTGCTCGTGACCCAGCATGTCGCCGTTGGCGATGCGGAACAGCGCAGCGTAGCAGATTTGGCCGGCAGCCCCGGTGATGGTGACGCGGATGGGTGCTTTCATGTTTCCTTCCTTCGGGTGAGTTATCTGGGCAAAAACCGCATCATAATTGTTTTGATTTTCTCGCGCCATGTAAAAGGTGTAGCATTATGCGAATCGGCATTACGTCATGGCATGGATCAGTAATGAATAAACAGCGCCCGAAACACCTCGCTTTGCATCTCATCCAGTTGCCGCTTCCCGGCTTCGTTTCCGTTCTCCACCGCGTCAGCGGTTTGCTGCTGTTTCTTGCGCTGCCGCTGTTGTTGCTGATGCTGCAATATAGCCTGCGCTCCATCGAGACTTACACGCAACTGATGGCTGTACTGGCGCATCCGCTGGCGAAGCTGATGTTGCTCGGCGTGCTGTGGGCATTCCTGCATCACTTCTGCGCCGGGCTGCGTTATCTGGCGATTGATTTGCACCATGTGCGCAATCTTGCGCAGGCGCGCGCGAGCAGCAAAATGGTGCTGGCGGCGAGCCTGGTGCTGACCGCTTTGCTTGGGGTGAAGCTATGGTGAGCCGCGTGGTGACGGGCGCGCATTACGGGCTGCGCGACTGGCTGATCCAGCGCATCACGGCGGCGCTGATGGCGGCGTACAGCGTGGCGCTGGCCGGTTACCTGCTGCAGCAACCCGATTTGAATTATGACGTCTGGACGGGATTGCTTTCCGGACAACCGATGCGCACCTTCACCCTGTTGTTCCTGTTGGGCGTGTTCTATCACGCGTGGATCGGCATACGCGACATCGTGATGGATTACGTCAAACCGGCCAGCGTGCGTCTGGCGATACACACGCTGGTGATTCTTGTATTGATTCTTTACATCATCTGGTCGGTGCAAATTCTTTGGGGAATGTGATGGCGGCTGCAAAAAGAACCTTTGATGTGGTGGTGGTCGGCGCGGGCGGTTCCGGGATGCGCGCGGCGTTGCAGCTGGCGCAGGCCGGGCTGAAAGTGGCGGTGCTGTCCAAGGTGTTTCCGACACGTTCGCATACCGTCGCGGCGCAGGGCGGCATCGCCGCGTCGCTGGGCAATGTCAGCCGGGACAGCTGGCACTGGCACATGTATGACACAGTGAAAGGCTCGGATTACCTCGGCGACCAGGATGCCATCGAGTTCATGTGCCGCGCCGCGCCGGAAGTGGTGTACGAGCTGGAGCACTTCGGCATGCCGTTCGACCGCCTGGAAAGCGGCAAGATTTACCAGCGCCCGTTCGGCGGGCATATGCAGGACTACGGCAAGACGCCGGTGCAGCGCGCCTGCGCGGCGGCCGACCGCACCGGCCACGCCTTGCTGCACACGCTGTACCAGCAGAACGTGAAAGCCAACACGCATTTCTTCATCGAATGGATGGCGCTGGATTTGATCCGCGACGCAGATGGCGATGTGCTCGGCGTGACCGCGCTGGAAATCGAAACCGGTGAAACGATGATCTTCCAGGCGCGCGCCACATTGCTCGCCACCGGCGGCGCGGGACGCATCTTCCAGTCCAGCACCAACGCCTACATCAACACCGGCGACGGGCTGGGCATGGCGGCGCGCGCCGGGATTCCGCTGGAGGACATGGAGTTTTTCCAGTTCCATCCGACCGGCGTCTACGGCGCGGGGGTGCTGATCTCCGAAGGCGTGCGCGGCGAGGGCGGTTATCTGGTGAACAAGCACGGCGAGCGCTTCATGCCGAAATACGCGCCGAACGCGAAAGACCTGGCGAGCCGCGACGTGGTGTCGCGCGCCATCACCGTGGAGATCAACGAAGGGCGCGGCTGCGGCCCGCACGGCGATCATATGCTGCTCAAACTGGACCATCTCGGCGACGATGTGATCCGGCAGCGCCTGCCCGGCATCCGCGACATCGCGCTGAAATTCGCCCATGTCGATCCGGCCAGAGACCCGATCCCCGTCGTGCCGACCGCGCATTACATGATGGGCGGCATCCCCACCAACTATCACGGGCAGGTCGTCGCGCCCTACCATCACGGCCCGGAAGAAGTGGTGCATGGCCTGTATGCGGCGGGCGAATGCGCGTGCGTGTCGGTGCATGGCGCGAACCGCCTGGGCTGCAATTCGCTGCTCGATTTGCTGGTGTTCGGGCGCGAAGCGGCCCGGCAGATCATCGAAGACCTGCAAAGCCATCCGCATCCCAAGCTTCTGCCTGCCGATTCCGCCGAGCATTCCCTGGCGCGCCTGGCGCGGCTGGATTCTCAAACCAAGGGGGAAAGCGTCGCCGAGGTCGGCGATGCGATGCGCAAGACCATGCAGAAACATTGCGGCGTGTTCCGCTTCCCCGGCCTGCTGGCCGAAGGTGTGGAGAAAATTCGGGAAATCGCCGAGCGTGCCGCGCGCACGGAAATCGGCGACAAGAGCAAGGTATTCAACACCGCGCGCATCGAGGCGCTGGAACTGGATAACCTGATCGAGGTCGCGCAGGCGACGATGGTCGCCGCAACGGCACGCACCGAAAGCCGCGGCGCCCACGCGCGCGACGACTTCCCGCAGCGCGACGATCAGAACTGGCTCAAGCACAGCCTGTATTTCCGCGAAGGGCACCGGCTCGATTACAAGCCGGTGCGCCTCAAGCCATTGACGGTCGAATCGTTCCCGCTCAAGGCGCGGGTTTATTGAGCTGGTAGCTTGTAGCTTGTAGCGGGTAGCCACCCCGTTTTTGCTACAAGCTACCGGCTACAGGCTACAAGCTAAGGAATAACATGAAATTCAAAATCTACCGCTACAACCCGGACACCGATGCCGCGCCGTATATGCGCGACTATGATCTGGACATCGAGGCGGGCGACAAGATGCTGCTGGATGCCATCCTGCTGCTGAAGGAGCAGGACGACAGCCTGTCGGTGCGCAAATCCTGCCGCGAGGGGGTGTGCGGCTCGGATGCGATGAACATCAACGGGCGCAACGGGCTGGCGTGCATCACGCCGCTGTCTTCGCTCAAGGAACCGGTGGAATTACGCCCACTGCCGGGCTTGCCGGTGATCCGCGACCTGATCGTGGACATGACGCAATTCTTCAAACAATACCATTCGATTAAACCTTACCTGATCAACAACGATCCCCCGCCGGAAACCGAGCGGCTGCAATCGCCCGCGCAGCGCGCGCACCTGAATGGGTTATATGAGTGCATCCTGTGCGGTTGCTGCTCCACTGCCTGCCCGTCGTTCTGGTGGAACCCGGACAAATTCGTCGGCCCGGCGGGATTGTTGCAGGCCTACCGTTTCCTCGCCGACACGCGCGATCATGCCACCAGCGAGCGCCTCGATGACCTGGAAGACCCGTACCGGTTGTTCCGCTGCCACACCATCATGAACTGCGTGGATGTGTGCCCGAAAGAGCTCAACCCCACCGAGGCGATCGGCAACATCAAGGACATGATGGTCAAGCGCATCGTATGAAAAATCTGGAACGGGTGCGCTGGCGTGCGCGGCGCGGTTTGCTGGAACTGGACATCGTGCTGGGGCGCTT
>CAYGIF010000030.1:0-18737 GCA_964349865.1 uncultured Gallionella sp.
CGGCTTGTTTATTGTCGCGGAAAAACCCCCGGCTTTCGCCGGAATGACGGTGTGCGATTCAAACTGATGTGGAATTTATGCTGCTTGCCAGGTCAATACTGCAATTGCGCAGAATAGGATGCTCGCCCGGTGCTGCTGCAAAGGGCCGGCTTACGAAGTTCTCTGCTCTCCCGATACTTCCACATCAGTTTGAATCGCACCCGAATGACGGTGTGCCAATTTTGCGTGTTGTCGCCTATTATGAAAACCTCAATAATCAACCCAAATAATTCATTTGGGCGTAGGTCGGGCTTCAGCCCCGACATGTCGGGTTAAAACCCGACCTACGAGCCATTGATTTTGTGACACAGCGACATCCAGTGGATAATCTGGGATCAATAAAGCGCCTGATTAACTTTGCCCAAATCTTCCTCGCTCAACGTACCCACCGCCGCTTTCAGGCGCAGCCGGCTGATCAGGTAGTTGTACTCGGCCTGGTACAGATCGCGGCGGGTGGCATACAACTGTTGCTGCGTATTCGGCACATCGAGATTGGTGCGCACGCCGCTTCTTGGCCGAGCTTGCTGGTTTCCAGGACGCTTTCGCCGGAGGTGATGGCCTGCTGCAACGTCTTGACCTGGGCGATGCCTGGATGCAGCCAGGAAATGGCAGCAGGCCACTTCTAACAATCCAACATTTCAGCCAGCTTGGTGTGCGCAGTATTTGCCATGCAGTGGTAAAAGTAGTAAATTACTACCTGTGGTAATGAATGGAGAAAGTCATGGAACTTGCACGCGTCACGGCCAAAGGCCAGGCAACAATCCCCAAACGTATCAGAGAAGCCGCTCATATTCGGGAGGGCGATATGCTGGCTTTCGATCTAGATAGCAACAACCGGATCACCATTAAGCGTATTGATCCGTCCGTTGACGTCGAGTTATCCGCGTTGCAGGAAACTCTGTCTGAATGGAACTCGCCTCAGGACGAGGAGGCATGGCGTGACCTTTAAAGCATTTGATGTGGTCGCCGTCCCTTTTCCATTCACGGATCGCGATACAACAAAGCGCCGCCCGGCATTGGTGATTTCCAATGAACGATTTAATCGACAGCACAATCAGCTTGTGCTGGCCATGATCACCACGGTCACTGTCAACGTTTGGCCCAGCGATGTTTCATTAGCTGATTGGCAAGAAGCCGGGCTAAAAGTGGCTTGCCACTTTCGGTTAAAATTATTCACGCTGGATCAAAACCTGGTTTTGAAGGCTATCGGGCATTTATCATCCCAGGATGTTAAATCTGTGCAGGCTGTCCTGACTGAGTATGTTGATGTTGGTTAAGGATTGGAAAAATGGATATTGTAATTGTGAAACAACGAACAATTCGCAACACCGTATGGCGCGATTCATCGCGCCCTTGGGCGCAATAAATTGCGCCCCTACCTTGGTTCATCATCAGGGATGACAACTTCGCTATGGCCGTTAGGATGAACAAGCTCGATAAATTTAAAAAATTGACTGCAAACCATAGCACGTCATTTCCGCGTAGACGGGAATCCAGCCAGACAAGCGCTCCGCGAAGCGAACAACGCCTTGATTTTGTCACCATCGGCCGCCACCAATTTATCGCCGCCTTCTTGCGTAAAGCGATGCCCTCAACACCCCGGCCAGATACGAAAACTGAGTAAACATGCCGGCGAAATGGTGGATGAGTTGTGAATTCAGGCATTTTTATGTCATCGATTGATGTCCATGGTCGTATAGGTCGATTGCTATTTGCATGATCGGTCTCCAAATATGTGCAAGTTGCCGGTTGATAACTATGGGTTTTCAGAAGGCTGTAACGTTTGTCGCAGTTGTTTCAGCAGCGAGTCGAATGCCGCGAGATAGCGCTCAAGCTCTGAAAGAATCCGCGAGACTTCCTGTTCATCGTAAACGTGAGACGATAAATTGCGCATCTCAATCATATCCAGCCATACTTGCTCGTTAACCAGCAATCCTTGGGCATAGGCTTCCTTGAAAACCGGGCGTGGGGCACGGGCATCGATCCCGAGATAATCCAGGAAGCGCTTGAGTGCCTTCCACGCCATTTCATAGGTGAACTCAAATCGCTTAACCGCAACATCCAGGACAATATCGCCATTGCCTTCGGCCACCCAGCGATCCCGTTCGGCAACAACGATCCGAAAACGCTCAAGCGCACGCCCGAAATACATCAGCCCATCTTGAGCACGGAGTTCCTTGGTAGCGCTGTAAATGACGATCCCGGTATCCCTTATCCGGTTTGCAAAACGGAGGTCTGCCTTGGCAATGTTGGCCACATCGATGCGGTACAGGGTATGCAATTGCTCAAGATCATCCCGGATGGTTTGCAGTGCCGCGCTATCGGCATCCGGCGCATCGAAGGCGAAATCGTAATCGCTTTCAAGCCTGGCTTCGCCGGTAACGCGTGATCCGAACAGATAGATGCGGGTTGGCGAAGCGTGCTTGAGGATGATCTCGCGCACTGTATTGACGATCTTTGGATCGTATTGACGCAAAGGCTCAGCCATGTTGTGGCTCCTTGTTGAAATCCAAAGTGGCCAGGTACAAGCGAATGGTGTGTTGATGGGAAGTGGCTTCAAATTCTATCGCGTGCATTTTTCCCTCCTTATTGAGCTTTTCAAAATACATGACAGTAGAAAACTTCCCCTGCATTTTAAATCCAAGTTTTCCATTAGGCCGACCATGCTGTGTAGGAGCGCAATAAATTGCGCTCCTACAACGGCGTTTTCCCCAATGGGAAATCCGGGTTAAAGGGGACGCTATGCGATCTGGTCAAATAATCCATCGTGACTATACTATGCGGCTAGTGCGATGTAACACATGAACCTAAAAACGGCAGTTGAAACCTGGAGCTCGATTTATCGAGCGATTGATCCTCGTGGCGCTATCGCTCGATAAATCGAGCTCCACAGCAACAGCTTCACCCAAAAGGTGAGTGGCATCGAAGACATAAAAATCAAGCACTACGCGTGCTAACGCAGAAATATAAGAGGCTAACTGCGATTATTGAGTCGGCCATTAATGAAGTGCCTGATTGATTTCAGCCAACCCATCTTCGCTCAATGACCCCACCGCCGCCTTCAGGCGCAACTGGCTGAGCAAGTAACTGTATTCGGCCTGATACAGGTCGCGGCGGGTCGAGTAGAGCTGTTGCTGCGCATTCAGCACGTCGAGGTTGGTGCGCACGCCGACTTCCTGGCCCAGCTTGCTGGCTTCCAGGACGCTTTCGCTGGAAATCAGCGCCTGCTGCAACGCCTTGACCTGTGCGATGCCGCTGACCACGCCGAGATAGGCTTGGCGGGTTTGCAAAGCGACAGTGCGGCGGGTGTTTTCCAGCTCTTGCCGGGCGCGCTCACGATTGGCTTCCGCCTCGCGCCATTTTGAATTGACCGCCCCGCCTTGAAAAATGGGCATGTTCAGTTGCACGCCGACGCTCTTGCTGGTGTTGTCGCTGCCCACGCCGAAGCTGCCGCCGGTGGACTGGTTGTTGGAGTAATTCGCCACCAGATCCACCGTTGGGTAGTGTCCGCCGCGGTTGCGCGCCACTTCCTTCTCGGCGATCTCGGCGCCCGCTTGCGCGATGGCAAGTTGCAGGCTGTTCGACTGGGCATCGTCCACCCATTTTTCCATGTCGGCGGGTTGCGGGGCTTCCAGCCTGAATTCCTTGCCGAGATGCCTGAGGTCTTGCGGCATCGCATTGACCAATTGCTGCAATGCGCGTTTCTTGATTTCCAGGTTGTTTTGCGCGGCGATTTCCTGCGCCACGGTCAGGTCGTAACGCGCCTGCGCTTCGTGGGTGTCGGTGATGGTGGCGCTGCCCACCTCGAAGTTGCGCTTTGCCTGTTCCAGTTGTTCGGCAATGGCGGTCTTCTGCGCATCGGCGAGTTGCACGCTGTCTTGCGCGATCAGCACGTCGAAGTAGGCCTGCGCAACGCGCAACATCAAGTCCTGTTCGGCAATCCTGAATTGCGCCTCGGCTTGCGCGACCTGTAATTCGGCTTCGCTATAGGCCAGCCAGTTTTGCTGGCGGAACAGCGGCTGCGTCAGGTTCACGCCGTAGCCATGAGAGTTGTAGCGCTGATTACCCCCGCCCGGCAGACCTATCGGCTGACGGTATTGGAGGGTGCTGTCGTTAAACGTGCTGTTCGCATTGAGGCTGATGTTGGGCAGCAACAGAGAGCGGCCTTGCGGCAGCTTTTCCTGTCCGGCTTGCAGCGCGGCGCGCGCGGCGGCAAACACCGGGTCGTTTGCCTGAGCGGCGCGGAAGGTTTCCAGCAGGTCGGCAGCATGCGCCCCGCTGCTCGCGCCGAGCAGTATTGCCAAAAGAAGTGGTAGTGGCTTCATCGGGTTTTTGTGCAGTTGTTATATTAGACTTTTCTAATACTATAACTTAGTGCCGCGTTGCGCAATACCTAAAAGTTTCTTCTCGTTCCCACGGTCTCCGTGGGAGCGCATCAGGGGACGCTCCGCGTCCCGTACCGCAGAGCGGCACGGCCATCGTTCCCACGCGGAGCATGGGAACGATGCAAGTGGTAGTGGCTTCATCGGGTTATTGTACAGTTGTTATATTAGGTTTTGCTAATACTATAGCTTAGTGCCGCGTTGCGCAATATCAACCTGAACGTTCAGAACACGAAACGTTTGGGTTGTTCGGCGTTTTTCAACGGCGCGACGCAGGTTTCCATGATGTTGACCGTCTCGAACGTGTCGGGCGCGACGCGGGTAATCAGCTTCGCTTCCATTGCCGGCGCATCTCCCACGATGGCGAACAACCTTCCGCCGACGTTCAGGCTGTTCTGGAAAGCCGCCGGCAATACCGGAGTTGAACCGGTCAGCACGATGGCATCATAGCTCGCGCCGTTGCCCCAGCCATGCGCTGCGTCACCTGTTTCAAGGGTAATGTTGTCGCGGTGATAGACGTTCAGATTTTGCCTGGCCATGGCGTTCAGTTCCGGCATGATCTCGACCGAGGTAACCTGTCCCGCCAGCGCGGACAGCAGCGCGGTCAAATAGCCGCTGCCGGTGCCCACCTCCAGTACCTTGTCGTTGCGGGTGAGGCGCAACTCCTGAACGGTGCGCGCTTCCAGCTTGGGTTGCCACATGGCGGCTCCGTAGCCCAGCGGGATTTCCATGTCGGCAAACGCCAGGCCTTTTTTGCCTATCGGCACGAAATGTTCGCGGCGAACATGCTTGAGCAACTCCAGAATCCGCCCCTCCAGCACTTCGCATGGGCGGATTTGTTGTTCTATCATGTTGAAACGTGCCTGCTCCATGTTCTGCATTTTAACCTCCTGAACTGCTGCGTTATTATGTTCCGGCACAACCGTGCATTTTGGCCAGTATAACAACACCGCCCAGCGGGCTCAACACTGATGATGCGCGCTTGATGCATTTGCGAGTGTTGGCCGGCAAGTGGGGGCGCATCGTTTCCACGGAGACCGCGGGAACGCTCCCAGGCGCAAACTGTATTTCCAACGGTAGTAAGCCCGGGTGAAACGCAGTGTAATCAGGCGATATTTTCCCTGTCGATTCATGCATTAAAATTAGAAATTTGGAAAGATGTTCACTATGTGGTTGAATTTTGGGGTTCGCTTGTGGTAGTTTCACGGCTGTTTGGTTAAGTGCCATTATGGCGGGGCTTGCGGTTCCGCCTTTTGTGGCTTTTTTGTTTGCTGGTTTTTTTTGATGGTAGGCTGCTTTTATGATGCGACTTTATTCGGGCACCACGTGCCCATATTCACACCGTTGCCGGATTGTGCTACACGAGAAGGGGATGGACTTTGAAGTAATCGACGTGGACCTGATGGGCCGTGCCGAAGATATCGCGGCGATCAATCCGTACAACAAAGTGCCGGTTCTGGTCGAGCGCGACCTGATTTTGTATGAAGCCAACATCATCAACGAGTACATTGATGAACGCTTCCCGCACCCGCAACTGATGCCGCCGGATCCTGTCATGCGCGGCCGCGCCCGCTTGTTCCTGCACCGCTTCGAGCAGGAGCTTTACAGCCAGGTGGGCGTCATAGAGCAGGGCGGAAAGGCCGCCGATAAGGCTCGTGCCGTGATCCGCGATAACCTGACCCAGCTTGCGCAGATATTGACCAGGCAAAAATTTTTGCTGGGAGACGAATTCTCCATGCTTGATGTGGCGATTGCGCCGTTGCTGTGGCGGCTGGAACACTATGGCATTCAGATGGGCAAGGATGCCGCGCCGCTGATGAAGTACGCCGAGCGGCTGTTTTCGCGCCAGGGTTTCATCGATGCGCTGACTCCATCCGAAAGAGCGATGCGCAAGTGAAAAACCTCTGCACAACTACTGCGCTTGGTGATACTTCGTCGAAAAGCGGCTCAAAATCCTCTTGTATAAGCACATACATTCCGGTTTTTCGCCCCTTTTCTCCTTGTCTGACCTGCGCTCGCTACGTTGTGTAGAGGTTTTTGTGAGTGATTTATCCACGCGTCCATACCTGATCCGTGCGATTTATGAATGGTGCGTGGATAGCGGTTTGACCCCCTACCTGGCGGTTCGTGTCGACGAGCACACCGAGGTGCCACATGCTTTCGTCAAGGACGGCGAGATTGTGCTGAATCTCAGCGCGGGCGCGGTACGCAACCTGGAAATGGGCAACGAGATGATCACTTGCAACGGGCGTTTTGGCGGTGCACCCTTCGACGTCATGGTGCCTGTGGTGGCGGTCATTGGCATATTCGCCAAGGAAAACGGTCAGGGTTTGGTGTTTCAAGGCAGCGAGCCGCAACAACCGCCGCCGACTGCGAGTGGCGGCAATGACATGCCCAAGCCAAAACCGAAACCGCACTTGAAGATAGTGAAATAGCTATTTTTGGAGTAGTTAAACAACAAAGCCGCAGATAACTGCGGCTTTGTTGTTTCTTGGAAATGAATTGCTGAAAGGAACGCTTAAGCGGCGGCCAGTGTCGCGTGCATTTTGCTCAACGCTTTCTGCTCGATCTGGCGGATACGTTCGGCGGAAACCTTGAACTCGGCTGCTAATTCATGCAGCGTTGCCATATCTCCTTCGCGCAGCCAGCGCGCCTCAACGATGCGGCGGCTGCGCTCATCCAGAACGGACAAGGCATTCGCCAAACCGGCTGTTTGCAGGCGCTCACGCTCTGCCGTTTCCAGGATGCGCGATGGCTCGCGTTCCTCGGCATCGGCCAGATAGTGAATCGGCGCATAGCTTTCGTCGTCATCGCTGCCGCCCGGTTCCAGCGCGACTTCGTGCCCGGCGAAGCGCGATTCCATTTCCGTCACATCGCGTTCGCTGACGTTGAGCTGTCGCGCAATTTCGCTGATCTGCTGCGGCTTGAGCGGCGCCAACTCCCGCTTCATGCTGCGCAGATTGAAGAACAGCTTGCGCTGCGCCTTGGTGGTGGCGATCTTCACCAGCCGCCAGTTGCGCACGACGAATTCCTGAATCTCGGCGCGTATCCAGTGCAGCGCAAACGACACCAGCCGCACCTTGCGCTCCGGGTCGTAGCGTTTCACCGCCTTCATCAGGCCGATGTTGCCTTCCTGAATCAGGTCGGCTTGCAGCAGACCATAACCGGCATAGCCGCGCGCCACGCTGACTACAACGCGCAGGTGCGAAAGTACCAAGTCGCGCGCGGCATCCAGATCATTTTCGGTTTTGAAACGCGTCGCCAACGCAAACTCCTGCTCTTCCGACAGCAGCGGGAAGCGGTTCACGGTTTGTATATAACTTTCCAGGCTGCCAACGGCGGACGGCATAGGCAAACTCATTAGGGTATTCATGATATTTCCTCCTTATTTGTTGATATTAGCACTCCTGACTTGAGAGTGCCAAGAGGAAAAATGGCTCGAGATTCTAATACAGTTCCGCTTCGGTGAGTGCCTTGCCTTGCGCATCTTTGCCGGAAAGGGCGGGAGCAGCCTGAAGCTGCCAATCGATCGCCAAAGCCGGATCGTTCCAGCGGATGCAGCGTTCATGCTCCGGATACCAGTAATCCGTGGTCTTGTACAAGCACTCTGCCGTATCAGAGAGCACGGCAAAACCGTGCGCGAAACCTTTCGGTATCCAAAGCATGCGCTTGTTGTCGGCGGATAATTCCACTGCGACATGCTGCCCGAAAGTCGGCGAACCGCGGCGGATGTCTACCGCGACATCGAGTACCGCGCCTTGCACCACGCGCATCAGTTTTGCCTGCGGGTGTTGTATCTGGTAGTGCAGGCCGCGCAGCACGTTTTTGGCCGAGCGCGAATGGTTGTCCTGCACAAAGTCCGCGTCACGGACCGTCAATTCGGCGAATTTGCGCCGGTTGAAGCTTTCAAAGAAAAAACCGCGCTCGTCGCCGAAGACTTTGGGCTCGATTATCAGCAAATCGGGAATGGCAGTTCGGGTCGCTTTCATCCGGCAAAGCTCTTTTCTTTCAGCACCTGCATCAGGTAGTCGCCATAGCCGCTTTTCAGCAAGGGGGCGGCGAGCCTTTCCAGTTGTGCGGCATCGATGAACCCCTGGCGATAGGCAATCTCTTCCGGACAGGCGATCTTCAGTCCCTGACGGTGCTCGATGGTCTGGATGAACTGGCTGGCTTCAAGCAGCGATTCATGCGTGCCGGTATCCAGCCACGCGTAGCCGCGCCCCATGATTTCGACGGATAACCTGCCGCGTTCCAGGTAGATGCGGTTGACATCGGTGATTTCCAGTTCGCCGCGCGCGGAGGGTTTGAGGTTGGCTGCAATATCCACGATTTCGTTGTCATAGAAATACAGTCCGGTGACGGCAAAGTTGGACTTGGGTTGCGCCGGTTTTTCTTCCAGCGAAACGGCGCGCCCGCCGTCATCGAACTCCACTACCCCGTAACGTTCCGGGTCGCGCACATGGTAAGCGAACACTGTCGCGCCTTTGCCTTGCTGCGCCGCCCTGTTTAGCTGATCGTGGAGCGAATGCCCGTAGAAAATATTGTCGCCCAGCACCAGTGCAGAAGGGTGGCTGCCGATAAATTCCCGTCCGATGATGAATGCCTGCGCCAGACCGTCCGGCGAGGGCTGCACGGCATATTGCAGGTTCAGCCCCCATGTGCCGCCATCGCCCAGCAATTGTTTGAAACGCGGCGTGTCCTGCGGCGTGGAGATGATCAATATATCGCGTATTCCCGCCAGCATCAGCGTGGACAGCGGGTAGTAGATCATCGGCTTGTCGTAGATCGGCAGGAGTTGCTTGGACACCGCCAGCGTGACGGGATGCAGGCGGGTGCCGGAGCCACCGGCGAGAATAATACCTTTGCGTTGTGTCATGGTTGTTTATCCAGAATTTCAGTGAGCATGCGCGCTACGCCATTTTGCCATACGGGCAAGGCCATACCAAAGCTGCTTTGCAGCTTCGTCGTGTCGAGACGCGAATTAAGCGGGCGTTTGGCCGCCGTGGGGAAGGCGCTGGTCGGAACCGTCCGGATTGCATCGGATTCAACCTTGAGCGGGATGCCCGCCCGCCTTGCGAAATCGATAACGAAACTGGCATAGCCGTGCCACGAGGTTTCGCCGCCGGCGACCAGATGATACAAGCCGGACAGTTCCGGCCGTGCGGCGCGGATGGCATGGGCGGTGACGTCGGCCAACAGGTCAGCGCCGGTAGGCGCGCCGATCTGGTCGTCGATGACGGTGAGACTGTCGCGCTGCTGCGCCAGCCGCAGCATGGTCTTGGCGAAATTGCCGCCGCGCGCGCCATACACCCAACTGGTGCGGAAAATCAGGTTCCGGCAACCGGATTGCCGGATGAGTTGCTCGCCTTCCAGCTTGGTCGCGCCATACACGTTGAGCGGTGCGGTGGGGTCCGTTTCCCGCCACGGCTTGTCGCCGCTGCCGTCAAACACATAGTCGGTGGTGTAATGGATCAGCCAGGCATTGCCGCGTTTGGCTTCCTGCGCCAGCACTGCGGGCGCCAGCGCATTGATGGCACGGGCGAGCTCAGGCTCGCTCTCGGCCTTGTCCACCGCGGTATGGGCGGCGGCGTTGACGATCACGTCCGGCGCGACGGCGCGGATTGTCCGAATCAATCCATCAAGATCGGTGAAATCGCCGCACATCTCGCGGCTGTCGGCATCAAGCGCGATCAGTTCGCCGAGCGGCGCAAGGCTGCGTTGCAGCTCCCAGCCGACCTGGCCGTTTTTGCCGAAAAGCAGGATTTTCATCAACCCCGCCCCGCGTAGTTCTTCTCGACCCATTGACGGTAGCTCCCGGACTGCACGTTGTTCACCCAGCCCTGATTGTCCAGATACCATTGCACGGTCTTGCGGATGCCGGTCTCAAAAGTCTCGGCAGGTTTCCAGCCCAGCTCGCGTTCAATCTTGCGCGCGTCTATCGCATAGCGGCGGTCATGGCCGGGGCGGTCGGCGACGAAGGCGATCTGCTCGCGGTAGGGCTTGCCGTCCGCGCGTGGTCGCAGTTCGTCGAGCAAGGCGCAGACGGTATGCACGATTTCAATGTTGGCTTTTTCGTTCCAGCCGCCGATATTGTAAACCTCGCCCAGCCTGCCTTTTTCCAGCACACAGCGAATCGCGCTGCAATGATCCTTGACATACAGCCAGTCGCGGATTTGTTGCCCGTCGCCATATACCGGCAGCGGTTTGCCCGCGAGCGCGTTGACGATCATCAGCGGGATGAGTTTCTCCGGGAAGTGGTACGACCCGTAGTTGTTGGAGCAGTTGGTGGTCAGCACCGGCAGGGCATAGGTGTGGTGGTAAGCGCGCACCAGATGATCGCTGGCGGCCTTGCTGGCGGAATACGGGCTGTTCGGTTCGTAGCGGTGCGTTTCGCTGAAAGCGGGGACGCCTTTGGCGAGCGAGCCATACACCTCATCGGTGGAAACATGCAGGAAGCGGAAGCCGGTTTTTTCCTCTTCCGCCAAACCTGACCAGTAGGCGCGCACCGCCTCGAGCAAATGGAAAGTGCCGACGATGTTGGTCTGGATGAAATCTTCCGGGCCGTGGATGGAGCGATCCACATGGCTTTCCGCCGCGAAGTTGATGACGGCGCACGGGCGGTATTGCTTCAGCAACTGCCCCACCAGTTCCGCATCGCCGATGTCGCCGCGCACAAAGATATGGCGCGGGTCGCCCTTGAGGGAGGCAAGGTTTTCCAGGTTGCCCGCGTAGGTCAGCTTGTCCAGGCCGATAACGGTTTCGTCGTGTTGCGCAAGCCAGTCCAGGACGAAGTTTGCGCCGATAAAGCCCGCGCTGCCGGTTACCAGGATCATGTTTTTTACCGCACCGAACGGGGCGCGTAGGTTAAAAAAGAGGCGCAATTATATTCGATGCGCCTGGCCATTCATATATGCAGCCTCACATCAGGATGACATCGTATTGTTCCTGGCTGTAAAGGGTCTCGACCAGCATCGAGATCGGCTTGGCGATGAAGTCGGAAAGCTCTGCCAGAGCCTGTGATTCCTCTTCCAGAAACAGGTCGATCACCTGTTGCGAGGCCAGAATGCGGTACTCGCGCGCGTTGAACTGGCGGGCTTCGCGCAGGATTTCGCGCAGGATTTCATAGCACACGGTCTGCGCGGTCTTCACCTCGCCGCGTCCCTGGCAGGTCGGGCAGGGCTCGCACAATATGTGCGCCAGGCTCTCGCGGGTGCGCTTGCGCGTCATTTCCACCAGCCCCAGCGACGAAAAGCCGCTCACGCTGACGCGCGTGTGGTCGCGTGCCAGGGCCTTCTTGAACTCCTCCAGCACCGCATCGCGGTGTTCCTGCGTGTCCATGTCGATGAAATCGCAGATGATGATGCCGCCGAGGTTGCGCAAACGCAGTTGCCGCGCGATGACCTGCGTGGCCTCAAGGTTGGTCTTGAAGATGGTGTCGTCGAAATTGCGCAGCCCGACAAAGCCGCCGGTGTTCACGTCGATGGTGGTCAGCGCCTCGGTCTGGTCGATGATCAGGTAACCGCCGGACTTGAGCTCGACACGCTTGGACAAGGCGCGTTCGATTTCTTCTTCCACGCCGTACAGGTCGAACAGCGGGCGGGCGCCCAGGTAATGCTCCAGGCGGTCTGTCGCGATAGGATTGTAGGCCTGCGCGAACTCCAGCATCTTCTGGTAAGTGCTGCGCGAATCTATCAGGATGCGCGTGGTGTCCTGGCCGACGAAATCGCGCAACACGCGCAGGCTGATATTGAGTTCCTGATACAGCAATTGCGGCGCGCTGGCGTTTTGTGCGGCGTTTTTCAGGTTGTGCCAGAGCTTGTCGAGGTAGGCAATATCCGCCAGAAAATCCGGCGTCTCGGTCGCTTCGGCCACGGTGCGGATGATATAACCGCCCCGATGCTCGGGCGGCAGTGCGGCTTGCAGAGCCGCGCGCAAGGCATCGCGCTGCGCCGTGCTTTCGATGCGCTGCGACACGCCGATATGCGTTTCCTGCGGCAGATAGACCAGCAGGCGTCCGGCGATGCTGAGTTGCGTGGAAAGCCGCGCGCCTTTGCTGCCGATCGGTTCCTTGATGACTTGCACCAGCAGGGTCTGGCCTTCGAACAGGACTTTTTCGATCGGCTTGGCGGCATCGCCGCTGTTTTCCCAGATGTCCGCCACATGCAGGAACGCCGAGCGCTCCAGGCCGATGTCGATAAAGGCGGACTGCATGCCCGGCAATACGCGGTTGACCTTGCCGAGATAGACGTTGCTGACGATGCCGCAACTGCTGCTGCGCTCGATATGCAGATCCTGCACCACGCCGAGTTGCATCACCGCGACGCGAGTTTCCTGCGGGGTGACGTTGATCAGAATCTCTTCACTCATGCGAACCTTATGGCGTCGGGTAATCGAAGTGGCGCAACAGCTGCACGGTCTCGAACAGCGGCAAACCCATCACGCCGGAATAGCTGCCGGAAATGTATTCGACGAATGCCCCGGCATGCCCCTGTATGGCGTAGCCGCCGGCTTTGTCCGCGTATTCGCGGGTGAGCAGATAGCGCTGGATGCGCTCTTCGTCAAGCGGCGCAAAGCGCACCGTGGAAGTGGAAAGCGCGACTTCGACATGCCCGCTCAGCGCGATGGCCACCGCGCTGAGCACCTGATGTTCGCAGCCGGAAAGCTGGCGCAGCATCGCGGCGGCATGTCCGGCATGCTCCGGCTTGCCAAAAATCCTGCCGCCCAGCGTAACAGTGGTGTCGGCGGCCAGCACCGGGAACGGCGGCAGGCTGCGCAGTTTCAGCGCGGCGTAACCCGCTTCGGCCTTGGCCCGGCAAGCCCGCTGAACGTAGTCCTCAGGCGGCTCACCGGCATGGGGCGTTTCATCCACGTCCATATCGCGGCGCGTGTCGGAACGCAACAACAGCATCTCGAAATTGATGCTGATCTGTTTAAGCAGTTCGCGACGGCGCGGGCTTTGCGAGGCCAGGTAGATGCGTGGCTGGATGATGCGCATAACAATTTCCTATTCGCGATGGTAGGGGTGATTGTGCAACAGACTATGCGCCCGATACAACTGCTCGGCGAGCAACAGGCGCACGAACGCGTGCGGCAAGGTCAGCGCGGATAATGCCAGCAGTTGCTGCGCGGCCTGTTTGACCGAATCATGCAGGCCGTCCGCGCCGCCGATGATGAACGCCACATCGCGTCCTGCTTGCATCCAGTCCCGCATCTGTGCGGCAAGCTGTCTGGTGGTCGGCTGCACGCCGCGCTCATCCAGCGCGATGCGCAAGCAGTTTTGCGGCAATGCGGCGAGAATGCGCTGCGCTTCCGCCTCCATGATCTGCGCGATGCTCTTGCCGGTGCTGCGCGGCTCCGGCCTGATTTCCAGCAGTTCGATTCTCGCCTCGCGCGGCATCCGTTTGGCGTATTCGTTGAAGCCCGCCGTGATCCAGTCAGGCATCTTGTGGCCGACCGAGACGATAATGAGTTTCATATTCCATTCAAAGGCCAAACGCTCCTGCCGCCAGATGTTTTTCCGGTTTCATGCTTACTCCAGCGCCTTGGCCAATTTGGGACGCGCAGCCTGCGCCTTGCTCCACAGTTCTTCGAGGTTGTAATAATCGCGGATGGCGGGCTGCATGATATGCACCAGCACTTCGCCAAGATCCACCAAAATCCACTCGCCGCTGTCTTCTCCCTCGCGGCCAAGCACCTCTTCGCCGCGCTCCTTGAGCTTGGCCACCACGTTGTCGGCGAGCGCCTTGGTTTGCCGTCTGGACGTTGCGCTGGCGATGACCATGCGATCGAACAACGAGCTCAGTTTGCTGGTGTCGATCACGGTGATGTTGGTGGCTTTGATGTCTTCGAGCGCGGCGATAACGGCCTGGGTTTTTTCTTCGGTAGTCAGCATGGTTGGTATAAGTGATGTTGATGAATGTAGTTGGCCACCGCATTGGGCAGCAGGTAGCGTATGGTACGGCCTTCCGCGACGCGGCGGCGGATGTCGGTGGCGGAAATTTCCAGCTTGGGAATGGCCAGTTCGGCGATGCCGCCGCAGGGACGTTGCGACAGTATACCTGCCGTACACAGGCGGGCATGGTAGTGGCGCTGCAGCTCCGCTGTCGCGCTGTGGATGCGTTCTTCCAGCGTGAAGCCCGGGCGATAGCCGACCACGATATGCGCCAGTTCAAACAATTGCTCCCATTCGTGCCAGGTATGCAATTGCAGGAAGGCATCGCCGCCCATCAGCAGGCACAGCGGCTGCGCCGCCCCCAGCTCGGCGCGCAGTTCGCGCAAGGTATCCACCGTGTAGCACGGCGTGTCCCGCCTGACTTCGCGGTCATCCAGCATGAAAGCGGGTTGGTCGGCGATCGCCAGTTGCACCATCGCGCTGCGGTGTTGCGCGGACACTTGCGGCGCATCGCGGTGCGGCGGTATGCCGGTGGGGATGAAACGGATTTGCCGGAGGTTCGCCAGTTCCAGCATTTCCTCGGCGAGCCTTAAATGCCCGTAATGAATCGGGTCGAATGTGCCGCCGAAGATGCCTACCGGGTTGCTGTTCATTGATTACAAGGCCAGGCGGCGGATATCCGCCAGCGTTTGCGCAAGGTAAACGATGAAGCGCGCGGCGGACGCGCCGTCGATCACGCGGTGGTCGTAGGACAGCGACAGCGGCAGCATCAGGCGCGGCACGAATTCGCCGTTTTGATACATCTGCTTCATGCTCGATCTGGACACGCCGAGGATCGCCACTTCCGGCGCATTGATGATCGGCGTGAACGCCGTGCCGCCGATGCCGCCGAGGCTGGAAATGGTGAAGCAGCCGCCCTGCATGTCGGCAGCGGCAAGCTTTTTTTCTCTGGCGCGCGCGCTGACCTCGCCGAGTTCCTTGGCGAGCTGCACGATGCCTTTTTTGTCCGCGTCGCGCAGCACCGGCACCATCAGGCCGTCCGGCGTATCCACCGCCACGCCGATATGGAAATATTTCTTCAGGATCAGGTTTTCACCGTCGGCGTCCAGCGAGGCGTTGAATTCGGGATATTTCTGCAACGCGGCCACTACCGCCTTGAGCAGGAATGCCAGCGGGGTGATCTTGATACCCTGCTTGGCATATTCCTCGTTCAACTGCTTGCGGAAGGCTTCCATTTCGCCGATATCGGCCTCGTCGAACTGCGTGACATGCGGGATGCTCACCCAGTTGCGATGCAGGTTCGCGCCGGAAATTTTCTGGATGCGCAACAGCGGTCTGGTTTCGATGGCGCCGAACTGGGCGAAGTCCGCCACCGGCATGGACAGCACCTGCAATCCGCTTCCCGCGCCGCGCGGCTGCGCGAGCGCGGCCTTGACGAAGTTCTGCACATCGTCCTTGGTGACGCGCCCCTTCGCACCGCTGCCTTTGACTTGCGTCACATCCACGCCGAGTTCGCGCGCAAAGCGGCGGATCGCGGGGCTGGCGTGCGCTAACCCCTCCCGGCCTCCCCTTGCCAGGGGAGGAGAAGGTGCCGCTCCCTCCCCTGACAAGGGGAGGGCTGGGGAGGTGTTTAGAGCTTGTGCAACAGGTGTCGCCGTAGCGGCAATCGGCTGCGCGGCAGGCGCGCTCGCCGCAGCTCCGCTTTCCAGCAGCAGAATCACCGAGCCTTGCGACACCTTGTCGCCCGCCTTGACTTTCATTTCTTTGACCACGCCCGCAAACGGCGACGGCACGTCCATCGCCGCCTTGTCGGTCTCCAGCGTAATCAGCGCGTCTTCCGCCTTGATCGCATCGCCGGCCTTGACCAGCACCTCGATGACATTCACGTCCTTGAAGTTGCCGATATCCGGCACCAGTATTTTTTCAATATCGACCACTGTTCGCCTCCCTTAAACCGTTGCCGGGTTGGGTTTGTCCGGATCGATCTTGTATAACTCGATCGCCTTGCTCACCTCGCCCTTGCCGATCGCGCCTTCATCGGCCAGCGCCTTGAGCGCCGCGACGGCGATGTAGCAGCGATCCACCTCGAAGAAGCGGCGCAGTTTCTTGCGCGTGTCCGAGCGGCCGAAACCGTCCGTGCCCAGCACGGTATAGGATTTGGGGATGAAGGTGCGAATCTGGTCGGCGTAGCTCTTGATGTAATCGGTCGCGGCGATCACCGGGCCGCCGCGCCCGGCGAGGCATTGCTCGGCATGGCTGAGTCGCGGCTCGGCTTCTGGATGCAGCATGCTCCAGCGCTCGCAATCCAGCCCGTCGCGGCGCAACTCGTTGAAGCTGGTCACGCTCCAGATATCGGCGGCCACGCCAAAATCTTTTGCCAGCAGTTCCGCCGCGGCGATCACCTCGCGCAAAATCGTCCCGCTGCCGAGCAACTGGACTTTAGGTTTTCCCCCTTCTCCCTTCCCCCTTACCCCTTCACTCAAAAGATACATCCCCTTGAGGATGCCGGCTTCCGCGCCCTTCGGCATCGCAGGATGCGCGTAATTCTCGTTCATCACCGTGATGTAATAGAAGCGGTTTTCCTGATCGCCATACATGCGGCGCAAGCCGTCCTGAACGATGACCGCCAGTTCATAGGCAAAGGCCGGATCGAAGGCCACGCAATTCGGAATCAGCGCCGCCTGCAAGTGGCTGTGGCCGTCCTGATGCTGCAGACCTTCGCCGTTCAGCGTGGTGCGCCCGGCGGTGCCGCCGATCAGGAAGCCGCGCGCCAGCATGTCGCCCGCCGCCCAGGCCAGGTCGCCGATGCGCTGGAAGCCGAACATCGAGTAGTAGATATAGAACGGGATCATCGCCGCACCGTGGTTCGCATAAGACGTCGCGGCGGCGATCCACGAGGACATCGCGCCCGCCTCGTTGATGCCCTCCTGCAGAATCTGGCCGTGCTTGTCTTCCTTGTAATACATCAGCTGGTCGGCATCCTGCGGCGTATAGAGCTGCCCGACCTGCGAGAAGATGCCGATCTGGCGGAACAGCCCGTCCATGCCGAAAGTGCGCGCCTCGTCCGGCACGATCGGCACGATCAGTTTGCCGATGTTCTTGTCCTTGACCAGGATGCCGAGCAGCCGCATGAATGCCATCGTGGTGGAAATTTCGCGGCCTTCTGTGCCTTTCAGCAGCACGTCGAACGCACTCAGCCCCGGTATCTGCAACGGCTCACTGACCGGCTTGCGCGCCGGCACCGTGCCCAGCACCTTGCCGCGCTCCCTGAGATATTTCATCTCCAGGCTGTCTTCGGGCGGGCGGTAGAAATTCAGGCTTTCCACTTGCGCGTCGGTCAGCGGAATATTGAAGCGGTCGCGGAATTTGCGCAGCGAATCGATATCCATCTTCTTCTGCTGGTGGGTCGGGTTCTGCGCCTCGCCGGACGCGCCCATGCCGTAGCCCTTCACCGTCTTCGCGAGGATCACGGTCGGCTGGCCTTTATGTTTGACGGCTTCCGCATAGGCCGCGAACACCTTGTACGGATCATGCCCGCCGCGGTTCAGCCGCCACAGCTCGTCGTCGGACATATCCGCGACCATTTCCAGCAGCTCCGGGTATTTGCCGAAAAAATGCTCGCGCACGTACGCGCCGTCCCTGGCCTTGTAAGTCTGGTATTCGCCGTCCACCACTTCCTGCATGCGCCTTTGCAGCAGCCCGTCCTTGTCCTTGGCGAACAGGCGATCCCAATGCCTGCCCCATACCACCTTGATGACGTTCCAGCCCGCGCCGCGGAACACGCCTTCCAGTTCCTGGATGATCTTGCCGTTGCCGCGCACCGGGCCGTCGAGGCGCTGCAAATTACAGTTCACGACGAAAATCAGGTTGTCGAGTTTCTCGCGCCCCGCCAGCGAGATCGCGCCCAGCGATTCCGGCTCGTCGGTCTCGCCGTCGCCGAGGAAGGCCCACACCTTGCGCCCGGCAGTTTGCGCGATGCCGCGATGCTCCAGATAACGCATGAAGCGCGCCTGGTAAATCGCCATCAGCGGCCCCAGTCCCATCGATACGGTGGAAAACTGCCAGAAATCCGGCATCAGCCAAGGATGCGGATAGGACGACAGGCCGCCGCCTTCCGCTTCCTGGCGGAATTTATACATCTGCTCCTCGCCGATGCGCCCTTCGAGGAAGGCGCGCGCGTACATGCCGGGCGATGAATGCCCCTGGAAATACACCAGGTCGCCGCCGTGGGTAGCGGTCTTGCCGTGGAAGAAATGGTTGAATCCCACGTCGTACAGCGTCGCCGCCGAAGCGAAGCTGGCGATATGCCCGCCCAGTTCGGAAGACTCGCGGTTGGCGTTTAGCACCAGCGCCATCGCGTTCCAGCGCGTCAGCGCGCGGATGTGGTGTTCCAGTTCATGGTTGCCGGCGGAGCGCTGCTCCTT
>CAYGIF010000031.1:0-18590 GCA_964349865.1 uncultured Gallionella sp.
CCATGCACCATTGCCATTGGTGCATGGAATGCACCCGATAGGTTTAGAAATGGAATAACAGGCCATCCTGCTTGGCCGGCAGGTTTAATTCTTGCCTGTCCGGAAGCCGCGGATCACGCTGCTGACGGTGCTCAGGATGAACAGCGCCAGTGCCGCCGCATTCAGCAATCCGCCGAGGCTTTGCAGTTCCGGCAGCATCAGCCCGCTGCCCGCGAGGCGCATCAGCAGGGACGCATGCAATACCAGCAGCGGCAGGTAGAAAGTCCAGTGATAAGGCATTTTGACCCGCACCACGGCAGGAAAAATGATCGGCGCATGACCGAACACCATCGAGAACACGAAGCCGATCAGGATGGCGTGCAGCACCGCATCGTAGGCCGCCCCGGTCAGGCTGCCGGCGGCGAGCAGCGCAAGGCTGCCGACGGCGAGCCAGGCATAGCCGGAAAGCAGGCACACGGCGATGAAGCGGGTCAGGCCTCGCTCCTTTACCGTGCGGCGCGCGATGTCCTGGCGCAGCAACCACAGCGCCAGGCTGAGCAACCCGATGCCGTAGATGGCCATGCCGGTTCCGGTTACGCCGAGAAAGCCGCCCGCCACGAGCGCGGCGAGAATGACCTTGAAGATGCGTTTGGCGCCGGGCGAAGGAGGCAGGAAGCGCGACAGTTCGAGCCGTTCGCCAGCAATGGTCAGCACCAGAAAATTGACCCATAGCGCCACTACCGATGAGACTCCGGCGCCGACCAGCCACAGCAGATTGCCGGCCAGCCAGCTGGCTGCGCCGAGCGCCATCGTGACCATGAACAGTTCGCGCTGGCGCAACGTGATCAGGATGGTTCCGATGAGCAGCACGGCGCTGCCGAGCGCCATGGCCGATGCGCCTAGCGAAACCGGGAAGCCGAACAGGATGGCGATGCCGCCCAGCCCGGTCAGCAACGGCGCGGCATAGGCCCAGCGGCGCCCCAGCGCGACCGCCCGTTCCAGGCCGATCACGGTGCCGAGGAAACCGCATACCATCAGCGGCCCATGCAGCAAAACCAGTTGCGCCGAAGGAAGCGGCGCCCCCCAGCCGAACCGCGCGAGGCCGGCCAATACGCCCGATGCCAGGGAAGCGAACCCCAGGATCAGCAGCGGCAGGCGAAACGGCACGCCCAAGTCACCGGGTCGCATGGTCAATCCCAGCCGAAAAAATGACGTGCGTACTCGCCCATTCTGTCCGGAGCCCACGGCGGTTCCCACACCAGATTGAGTTCGATTTCGGCACCCGCCGGCAGCAACGCTGCCAGAGCTTGCCGCGCATTATCGAGAATCATCTCCGACATCGGGCAGGCCGGAGTGGTCATGGTCAGATCGATATGCAGCTTGTCGTCCGAAATGACCACGCCGTATATCAGCCCCAGATCGACGATGTTTAAACCGACTTCCGGGTCGATGACATTGCGCAGGGCATTTCGGACATCTTCCTCGGCGGGCATTTCTGATAGTGTAGGCATCGCTTGATCCATTGAGGCGCATTAAAAACAGGTTTTGAATTTACCATGATTTTCCATTTTGCCGTTGCCGCGCTATTATGTACATAATTTGACAATGCCGTGCCGCGCCCATGAGTACGTTCAAAGTTCTTCAGTTCAATATGCAGTTCGGCCAAAGCTGGGATGATGCAAATCCCGACCATACGCCCGTCGACCTCGAACTGACCATCTCGGAAATTCTCAGCCATGACGCCGATGTCGTGCTGCTGCAGGAAGTGGAGCATGCCCAGCCTGGCGGTGTGCAATCCGATCCGCCGCCCAATTACACCCGGCTGAAAGCGGCGCTCAAAGGCTATTACAGCTATTTTGCCTATCCGAAAGCCGACCCGCGCGAATTGCCTTTCGGCATAGGGCTGGCCATTTTTTCAAAAACGCCGTTGCGCGACACCTTCCGGTACGACCTGCCGTCGCCGCCAATCGGGTTCGAATTTCAGGGCAAACAAAAAACGCCCACCGACCGCCTTCTCGTCGGCGCAAAAACCACGCTTGCCGGCCACGAGCTCCATCTTTTCAATACACATCTTCTGGCGTACTTCATGCTCAACTCGTCAAGCGAGAGCCACACCGAACAGCGCCAGCTCGTCGTCGGGCAGTTGCGCCGCGCGAGCGGGCCTGCGCTGCTCGGTGGGGATTTCAACGTCAGCAAGCATGACTCGCTGGTCCGGCAATTTGCCGAAGCCGGCTACCGGACCGTGCAGGCGGAAGAAATCACCTGGCGCCGCCGCCCCTACGTCCTCGACCATGTTTTCTACAACCGGCACCTGCGGCCGGTGCGCCACGCGGTGAAGCCGACGCCGGCCTCGGACCATCACATGCTTGTGGCGGAGTTTGAGTTCGTGGACCAAACGTAAAACATCAATCTACCGCATCGCCTTTGGCGCACCTGATTCCTGCCGTTCTTCATTCGTCATCGTCGCTGGGCAACGGCGCAATAGGCGCATTACGCCTTACAGTTTTCATCCCTGCGGAGATGCGGCCTACCTTGCTAAACTTGACCCTATATCTCCGGGCTCAAGACCACCGGAATCTTGCGCGGCACATGCACCGGATGCATGTGCCTCATTAACTCGGGGCGATCGAGGGCGCTCTCGAAGAAGAACTTCAGTCCGGTAATCGTGACGTTGAGTGAGATCGGCGAGATGCCGTGATCGACCAGGTGCAACTGATAGCGCCGTAAATCTTCGGCTGTTGCGGTGTCGGGAGAGCGACCCAGCCAGCCATAAAACCGGCTCACGGTGCGGATATAGCCGTTCTGGGTCTTGGGCGAGAGTTTGCGCATCCGCATGTCATCGAGAAAGCGTTGGCGCAACGGACTGATGGTTTGTGTCGTTGAGTTCATGATGCTGCTCCTGTCGAAAAATGAGGCGGATTGCCTCACTTCTCAACTTAAGGAACAGATCGTTAATTTCAACTGGCTACACGCTTAAAATCAATCTCAAACTCAGAATCGGAGCGACAGTACCGCGAAGCGGTTTAGTCCATCGACACATACCAGAAGTTGGCATATTGCTGTTAACAACCCGAAGACGGCGTTCAGGCATTATCCAAAAAGTAAGTCTGTCTCTATCAGAAACTCAGATTCATTATCCGTGTATGTATAATGCAGACTCTTGCTCTGCTGCCATGGTAATACCAACAATTACCTCGAACTCAATGCCGTTATGATCAAGCAACGTGTCAACGCAACGTTTATTTTCCTTCTGCTTGCTGCCTTTATGGTGGTCAAGTGGACACCGTCGCATGCGCATTTAAATGCGCAGCACGATCACGGCAGTAAGCGGCACCAGCATAGCGTTGAGGCACATGCCCATCAGTCGGTCATTTTTCACGCTGACCAGATTGACTCCAACCATATGCAAATGGATGAGGCCAAGGTTGTTGACCTCGATCACGACCAGAGCCCACCAAATAACAAGAAACAGGACAATTCGTCGCCCGCCCTGGCCGCTTTTGTCTATGGCCAACTACTCGTTCAGACAAGGGAACCTGGCCTGCCGGAGGGCCGCAATTCCCCGCCCCGACTACTCCATCAGCACCCTGCTCAGCCCCGCGCCCCGCCTCGATTCTCCTGAGGATTAATCCCGTCCAACCCCATTTCTGCAGCGCACACCAAGCCTGCGGATCAGTTTATATTATTGAGGTGTTTATGTTATCTGTAATAAAACAATTACGGTGGCTGCTCGCGCTTGTCATCGTGCTCTTTGTCGGGCAAGCATTCGGCCACGGCATGTCGGAAGCGGAGAAGCTGTCGATCATCGATGGCGGCAATCTGCGCTACATGTGGCTGGGCGCCACGCACATGCTTTCGGGCTACGACCATCTGCTGTTCGTGTTCGGCATTGTCTTTTTTCTGACCAACTTCAAGGACATTGTCAAATACATAACGGCATTTACAATCGGGCACAGCGTGACGCTAATTTACGCAACGTTCAACGGTATACAGATCAATTACTTTCTGATCGACGCCGTGATTGGGCTGAGCGTTAGCTATATCGCATTTGCCAACCTCGACGGCTTCAAACGTCTTTTGGGCATCAAGGCGCCCAGCCTGCTGGCCATGATCACTGGTCTTGGCCTGATTCATGGTCTTGGATTGTCAACACGCCTGCAACAGTTGCCACTCAACAAAGACGATCTTCTGCTGAACATCATTTCGTTCAACGTCGGAATTGAAGGGGGGCAGGTGTTGGCGTTGGCGATCATGCTGTTGTTTCTGTCGGGCTGGCGAAAGTCACACTCGTTCAAACCCTTCAGTCTGTTCTCAAATTACGCACTGATCGTTGCTGGTGGATTGTTGTTCCTGATGCAGATGCACGGCTATTCGCACGTCAGTAACCCGGACGAGTTCGGTTTCAGCGCCGACAACCATATTCATGAGCATATCAAGATGAATGAGGAGCGTGCAGCGGAACTCATCAAGAAAAATACCCACGAAACCATCGACTGATCGGAGGAGATACCTATGCGAACCTTGTTTGTTTTTTCAGTCTGGCTGGCTATCATCACAACAGTTTCTGGTTGCGATGCTGGACATGGACACTCCCATGATGACAAATCACCTTCAAACAACCACAAGTCCATCGACTAATTTTTTATCTATAAGGAGTTAATAATGCGTAACATTTCGACAGCTCTACTCGTTTCTTCCCTTTTTTTTGTATCGCCAGTGATGGCGGGTGCAGGCCATGATCACGGCAGCGGAGGCCACTCGCACGGCCCGATTTCCAGCGAGGGGGTCATCAATAAAGCCAACGGGAAGGTCAACTCCCTGATCAAAAGCGGCAAGCTCGACAAAAGCTGGGCCGATGTCAAAGCAGTCGGCGCATCAACCAAGGGGGACGAGTGGGTAGTGACGTACAAGAATGACGAGGTGAGTGACGTTGCAAAGCAGACTCTGTATGTATTCTTTAGTCTGGATGGTGTCTACATTGCCGCCAATTTCACTGGTAAATAAGCAATTATGGTGAGCACGGCGCAGTGCTCACCTTTTTCCATTGGATTCAACAGAAAGGTACACGATGCAGAAACGCGGTACGCCTGGTCACCCGGTGTGCTCGCGGCACTCTCCCCGCCGCCCTGTTGTTTGGCGTCGCAACGTCGCTCGCCAAATCGTTGCTGGAAACTGTAAGGCCGTGGATGCTGGCCGGCTTGCTCCATCTGTGATCAGTTGCGGGGCTGACCTTATTATCTATGAGTTGTCAGCGCCCCTTTAGCCCATCTTTCCCCTGAACTGGATAACTGCCGTCTTCAATGGTGGTGCCGGTGGTGAACATCCGGGAAGTGTGGATGCGCATGTGTCATTGGTTCGTGCCGGTGCTGATGGCGATGTTTACTGCCTGATGTTACCGGATAATCGTGCTCGTGCTGGTGGTGTGCGTCGTGGATATGCTCGTGATCATGCACCATCGCTTCGTGGGTGTGTCTGTGCTCATGGTGCTCGGTAAGATGCAACCAGATGCCCAGTGCCATCAATACACCAGCCACGAGTAGCGGCATCGTGACTGACTCACCCGTCAGCAAGGCAAGCAAAGCACCGAAAAACGGCGCGGCCGAAAAATAGGCGCCCGTGCGTGCAGTGCCAAGGTGGCGCAAAGCAACCACGAACAGCGTCAAACTCACCCCGTAGGCAAGCAAACCAACCACCATCGCACCTGCCAAAGTCAGCAGTGCTGGCATTGATGCACCCAACGAGAAGGCCAAAATCAAGTTGACAGTACCGGACACCAAACCCTTCACAGAGGCGATCCAAGTGGCATCGGTGATCGACACCTTGCGCGTCAGGTTATTATCGATACCCCATGCGAAGCACGCACCAAGGACAGCCAGCGTCGGCCACAGGCCTGCAAAACGCGCTTCTCCTTGCCAGCTTAATACTGCCGCACCTGTCACGATGGCAAGCATTCCCAGCGCGATGCGCCAGTCGAAGTTCTCTTTGAAGACGAACCATGCAAGCAGCGCGGTGAACACGCCTTCAGTATTCAGCAGGAGAGAAGCGCCGGATGCAGGCAATCCATTCAACCCGATCATCAGCAGCACAGGGCCAACGATTCCGCCCGCCAAAATCGCCCCGGCAAACCAAGGCAGATCGTTCCGGGGAAGGCGAACCTCAGGTGCATGGCTCAGGCGACGATAAACCATCAGCCCGACCCCAGAACCAAGATAGAGCAATGCCGCTAACAGCCACGGATCAACAGCATCAAGCAGCCACTTCGCCAGCGGCGTTCCTGCCCCAAACAACAAAGCAGCCACCAGTGCTGCCTGTACGCCCGGTTGGCGAAATCTTTCTTTCCATTTCATCTTTTCAGCTTTCAAACAAAGGCTGCCAGACAACAATTACTCGAAACGCACCGGGAATGCTGTTCCTGCCAGATCAGTGCCTGTTCGGCACATTGGGTAGCCGCTATTGGCTGCGGATTCAGCCAATCCGTTGCATCGACCGGTTGAATCCGCAGCACATTCCTGCTATTCGCCAGTATCCGCTTTGTGGCAGATCAACTATCCGTTGAGGCTGTAGAAAAACCCCTTGGAAAAACTTTGAAAAATTCCCGTACAAAAACGACCCGCCAGGACGCTCTAGAATCGATTGTTTCGATTCGGGGAAGAGTTGAAGCATCCCCATATCGACCCCTTGCCTCGATGGTATGGGTTTTTCTACAGCGTCGTTGATCGTTCCGCCTTACCCCCGCTCAAGTAACACTGGTGCTCCAAATACAATGGAATTATGCGTCATCGTCATCGCCGGGCAACGGCGCCAGCAACGCCGCAATATCGGCTTCGCCGAATTTAACCAGGCCGCTGGCGTCCTCGGACAGGATGCCGGCGGCGAGCTCGGCTTTTTTCTCCTGCAGCGCCAGTATTTTTTCCTCGATGCTGCCGGCCACGACCAGCTTGTAGACGAACACGTTTTTGGTCTGCCCGAGGCGGTGCGCGCGGTCCGTGGCCTGGTTTTCCACTGCGGGATTCCACCAGGGGTCATAGTGGATCACCGTGTCGGCTGCGGTCAGGTTCAGCCCTACCCCGCCCGCCTTGAGGCTGATCAGGAAAATCGGCACTTCGCCATCCTGAAAACGGCGCACCACTTCTTCGCGGTTCTGCGTGTCGCCGGTGAGCTTCACGTAGCCCAGCTTTTCGCGCGCCAGCTCCGCTTCGATCAGCTCGAGCATCGAGGTGAATTGCGAGAACACCAGGATGCGCCGCCCTTCGCTGACCAGTTCCGGCAGCATTTCCATCAGCAAGTCGAGCTTGGCGCGCTCTTTCACTTTTTTGGCGCTGGTCAATTTCAGCAGGCGCGGGTCGCAGCATACCTGGCGCAATTTGAGCAGCGCGTCGAGAATGATGATATGGCTGCGCGCGAAACCTTTGGCGGAAATTTCCTCGCGAACGCGCTGATCCATCGCGGTGCGCACCGTTTCGTAAAGGTCGCGCTGTCCGCCCTCCAGTTCGACGCTGCGGATGATGAATGTTTTGGGCGGCAGTTCTTGCGCGACGTCTTCCTTGCGCCTGCGCAGGATGAAGGGCTTGACGCGCCTGGCCAGCAGGTCGCGGCGCGATGTGTTGCCCTGTTTCTCAATCGGGGTGCGCCAGGTCTTGGTGAACTCCTTCGATGTGCCCAGCAAGCCGGGCAGCAGGAAATCGAACTGCGCCCACAGCTCCCCCAAATGGTTCTCCAGCGGCGTGCCGGTGAGGCACAAGCGATGCCGCGCATTCAGCTTGCGCACCACCTGCGCCGCCTGGCTGGAGACGTTTTTAACCGTCTGCGCCTCATCCAGGATCAGCAAATGGTAGTCATGTTCCGCCAGCGCCTGTTCATCGCGCCACAGCAGCGGGTAAGTGGTAATAATGACATCGTGCTGCGGAATCGTGGGGAAATGCTCCGCCCGTTCCTTGCCGTGCAGCGACAGCAGCCTGAGCTGCGGGGCAAACCGTTCCGCCTCGCGTTTCCAGTTGAAGATCAGCGAGGTGGGCAATATCACCAGCGAGGGTTTGTCCATGCGCCCGCTTTGTTTTTCGAGCAGCAGATGCGCCAGAGCCTGCGCGGTTTTCCCCAGCCCCATATCGTCGGCCAGTATCCCGGCCAGCCCCTGCTCGCGCAGGTATTGCAGCCATGACAAGCCTTCGATCTGATAGGGGCGCAGTTGCAACGCAAACCCATCCGGCGGATTCACCGCTTTGATGCCAGCGGTATTCCTGAGTTTGTTGGCCAAGCCTGTCACGGCGGCCACGCCCTTGAACTGCCAGCGCTCCATCCCGGCCAACTCGTCGATGCGCGCCACATCATAACGGGACAGGCGGATGCCATCGCCCATCTTGGCGTCCGCCCTGCCGTCGAACAATTCGATCAGCGTGCGCGCCAGCGGTTTGATGCGTTCGGCGGGAACATGCACCCTGCCGCCTTCCTTGAGCAACAGTTCGATCTGTTCGTCGTCGCCCATTTTTTCCAGTTGCGAGGCATCCAGCCAGCGCGGGTCGATCTTGAACAAAGCATGCAGCATCGGCGCCAGCGGCAAGCGCCGGCCATTGACCACGATGCCCATGTTCAGGCTGAACCAGCCGTCCTCCTGTTCGTCGAATTCCGCCTCCCATGCTTCCACTTCGAGGACATGGTGGCGGAAACCCTGCGGGATGACGATCTCCCACCCCGACGCCTGCATTTGCGGAACCGCTTGCTGCATGAAGAGCGGCCAAGCCTTCTCGTTTTCCAGCGCGAAAACCGGCCGCTCGCCGATGTCGCCGGGCAGCCCGAAACTCGGCACTTCTTCCAGCCCGTATGCGCCGAGCGACTTGAGAAAACGCTTCTCCGCTTTCGGGTCGCGCGCCACGCGCACTGTCTCGCCATTTTGCAGCGTGACAAAATCGCTTGGATGATCGGGCGGCAGGACCGCTTCGCCATAACGGAATTTGACGCGCGCGAAATCCAGCTTCTGCGTGCCGTAGCGATAACCCCGGAAACTGCTCATCCATGACGGCTCCGAAGTATCCAGCAACAGCATCGGTGTCAGCGGGCCAGCAATCGCGCGCAACCGCTCGGTGCTGGGCGGCGGCAGATCGGGAACCAGTTCGCGCAACACCTCGGACACCACCGGGACATCGATTTCGGCGAGCGGCGGCATGTCGAGCAACCGCACAATCTGCGCGGGTGCCTGGGCAATCTGCAACTGGCCGATTTCACCCGCGCCGACATCGACATACCAGATTGCCTCATTGAACGGAAACACCTCTACAGCCGTGCTGCTGACAACCCTGGGAATCATCCGCCCGGAATCATCGGCTCCCCATTCCAGGTGCGCTTTGCGCGCCTTGCCCTGTTTCAGGCGGACCGGCTCCGTTTTCAAGTAGCTGCTGCCCGCCATCGCTTCCATGAAGAACAGCCGCCCGCTCGCCAGCAAACGCGTCAATATCTCGTTGCCGCGCGCACCCTTGACGGGAAAATAGCCATATCTATCGCGCTGCTGCCATAACAGGCGCAGGATGGTCAGATCTTCTTCGGTAACGAACTGCGGCGGTTTTATCAGGGCGCGCTCGACGTTGCTCCACTCCTCAAGCCTGCCTGCCAGCCGCCCCTCGGCATCCAGCTTGCCTTTGTAAGCGCCGAAAACATAAGCGCCCGTGTAGGCGGATTTGGTCAGCACATAGCACAGCTTCTCGGGTTTCGGCGCAGGCTTTGCGGTTTTCTTCGATGGCGCTTTGACCGCGCGCCGGAAAGATTCCACCCACTCCAGCACGGCATGATTGATGGCGGGCGCACGCGGCAAGGACAGGGCCGACAGCAATACCGCCGCGCTATGCTTGCATTTCCAGCGCATCGGACAACTGCATGTCGGCTCGATATGCAATTCGCCCGCCTTGCCGGCACTGAAGGATATTTCCACCCGATAAGGATGTGGCGCAGTTCCCTTCACCTCCGCGATGATCTTGTCGGGCCGGATATCCAGATGGCTGATCGAATTCAGGTAAGCCTTGGCTTTCTGGATTTCGCCCTGGTCGTACCAGCGAATGACATCCCTGATGCTGTAGGACTGTGAGATTGACATAGCTAATTCCAATTTGCGCTCAAGATGGCACTAAAAAATTAATCCAATGTAGGGTGGGTACGGTTTTTGTGCCCACCGTTCTTCCGCGTGGGCAAACAATAAAACCGTTTGCCCACCCTACAAAAATATCATCTTGATTGCAGTTGCAAATAAAATGGCGACGCAGTCCAGTTACCCGTACAGCTTGCGTCCGCGTATCCGCGCGCGATGCGCCTTGCGTTGTTCGGCTTCGGTGAGCGGCTTGGGCTTGCTTCCCTCGAACGGGTTCTTGCTGGAATTGTATTGGATCTTCATCGGAGTGCCTTGCAGCTTGAATATCTCGCAGAAAGTGCGTTCCAGATAGCGCGAGTAGCTGGCCGGCACGTCGTCCAGGCCGCTGCCGTGGATCACGATCAGCGGCGGATTGCTGCCGCCCTGATGGGCGTAGCGCATCTTGGGGGTGAAGCGCCCACTCTTGGGCGGCATTTGTTTTTCCAGTGCGGCGATCAGCGCGCGGGTGAGTTTTGGCGTGGAAAGTTTCGCCATCGCGGCCGCATAGGCTGCGTTTACCGATTTCAACACGTCCGCGATGCCGTTGCCATTCAGCGCCGAGATGTAATGACGTTTGGCGAAGCTCAGGAAATGCAGCTTGCGCTCGATATCGTTCTTCACCATGTCGCGATGATGCTCGTCCAGCCCGTCCCATTTGTTCACCGCCAACACCAATGCGCGCCCCGCCTGCAATACGAAATCGGCGACATGCGCGTCCTGTTCGGTGATCTGGTCGCGCGCATCCACCACCAGCACCACCACGTTGGCGTCCTCGATCGCCTGCATGGTCTTGATCACGGAGAATTTCTCCACCGCCTCCTCCACCTTGCCGCGCCGGCGCACGCCGGCGGTGTCGATGATGGTGTATTGCTTGCCGTCGCGCTCGAAGTCGATATAGATGCTGTCGCGCGTGGTGCCCGGCTGGTCGAACGCGATCACGCGCTGCTCGCCGAGGATCGCGTTCACCAGCGTGGACTTGCCGACATTCGGGCGGCCGACGATGGCGATTTTAGGAGGTTTTTCTTCAGTGGATTTTTCTTCCGCCTCAAGCGGGAAATTCTCCAGCGCGATCTCGACCACTTCGGTCACGTTGTCGCCATGCGCCGAGGAGATCGGCAGCGGCTCGCCCAGACCCAGCTCGAAAAAATCGGCGGCCACCTTGGCGCGCTGCATCCCCTCTGCCTTGTTGACCAGCAGCAGAACCGGCTTGCCGGTCTTGCGCAATTGTTCGGCGATGATGGCGTCCTGCGGCGTACACCCGGCGCGGCCATCGACCAGGAACAGCACCATGTCGGCCTCGTCCACCGCCTGACGGCTTTGCTTGGCCATCTCGAACATGATGCCGTCCTTGGCGACCGGCTCCAGCCCGCCGGTATCCACCACCAGATAGGGCCGGTCGCCCACCCGGCCGCGCCCGTAATGGCGGTCGCGGGTCAGGCCGGGCTGATCGGCAACCAGCGCGTCGCGGCTGCGCGTGAGGCGGTTGAACAGGGTGGACTTACCCACGTTCGGACGGCCGACTAAAACAAGTGTGGGCAACATTGATGGCGGCCTGAAATAATCCTGAGCCGCGTATTATCCCGCTATTCCCTCGCCAGCGGGAATCCAGTTGATAAAATAATTTCCGGCGTAGCGGGATAGCAGTGCGGCATTGTCCGTTTTCGGGGCATTTGCCCGGATTGCTCAAGTGGGTCAAGCGGCGGGAATAAGGCGCAAACTCACGCATTTAGAGCCCAAATAATCATAGAAAACTCAATCCGCCTCCCCCTTTGCAAAAGGGGATTGAAGGGGATTTGAGGTGTTCCCTATATCTTCCGGCCTATATATTTTCGGTCTATTGACCGGAAAGTTGTCTGGGAGTAGGGTGCGGAGCGGGGGTACAGGGTAGCAAAACGGGGGTATCGTGCCGAACAGAAATGCCGCACATATCGATGAAATGACGCCGACGAACGGAATGGCGGCGGGAGGCGTCATCAAGCGCATGGCGCCGGGTGCGTCGGGTACGCGACGGCTGGCGGAACGGTTTGGCGAATCGCTGGTGTGTGTCCGTTACCGCGAAAACCCCGCACGCGGGTTACGCTACACGACTGTCGAGATCATCGTCGACCAGCGTCCCTTCGATGCGCCGGAAGACCTGGTGCGCGTGTCCTATGCCGAGACCGCGCTGCGAAACAAGGTCAAGGATGCCGGTGGTCAATGGGATCGGGAGTTGAAACTATGGCGCCTCCCCCGCACCGCCGTCCGCACCCTCGGCCTTGCCGACAGAGTGGTAAAACATGCCTAATAGTGGAGATGCCGTGTATCCATCTATAGACACAGAACTCCACCTATGGCAACAAATGCCTATAGGTGGACATTTTTCGATGACGCCTACTTTACGTTGGATTTCAGACCCCGACTCTCGCCATGCTTAAGACCATTCTCTATACTTTGTTACTCATCGCGTTGTTTGCGCTAATTTCAGGAGTTTGGGCCTCATACCCCATTTGGTTTAACCATGTGCTGTCTTTGTCGGGAAATAAGGAAACCTTAAGCCAATTAGGTACTATCGGAGATGCATTCGGGGCGCTAAATACACTTTTCTCTGGGCTTGCTTTCGCAGGAATTATCGTCTCGATAGTGCTCCAGTCCAGAGAACTAAAAGATACCCGACGCGAACTGAAAGAACAAAAGGATCAGTTCGTTATTCAAAACGCATCGCTAAAGCGCCAGGTATTTGAAAATACGTTCTTTCAACTTCTACATTTGCATAACGAAATTGTGGGTGCAATCAGAGTTCGGATAGGCCATTTTGAAAACGCAAGAGAAGTTATTGGGCGCGCCGCTGTTGGTGCACTATTTAATCAATTCATCAGTCGAGAACACCATCACCATTTTCCCGGTGAAGAAAAACCAAAGAATCGCATTGACGACTATGACCTTTTTCACTCCATTCATCACGAAACGATTGGGCATTACTTCAGAAATATCTATCAGATACTAAAATTTGTGGATGAGTCATCAGTCGACAACAAGCGCTTCTACACAAATTTGTTGCGTGCGCAGTTATCTAGTGATGAGTTGGGATTGTTGTTCTATAACTGCCTGAGCAAAATCGGAGTTGAAAAGTTCAAGCCGCTGCTTGAACGTTATGCGCTTTTGGAACATCTCCCACGATATAACGTGATCGCAGAGTCTGAAGTTCAACTCTACAAGGGCACGGTATTTGGCGATAGCTCTAGCTGGAATGTTTCATGAAATCCAACCCAGCGTTCAACCCGGACTGCGCAAAAGCGCGCAGCCGGTTAACTCCACGTTGGGCATGAAGGAAAGCTATGGCGCTGCTTGCTGAAGAAATCGTTGAAGAGTGGTTAAACCGACAAGGCTACTTCACGATCCGAGGAATCAAGATGGGTGTTCAAGAAATTGATCTGCTTGCGGTCAAATGGCAAATGGATAAAAAGGCCGAGTGCCGCCACGTTGAAGTTCAGGCATCTATGCGCCCCGTTAGTTACATTTCTCGCGTCCCGAAGGAAGAACAAAAGGCTGGCCGCGCCGCTAACAGTGCAAAACGTTCGGATGAAGAGCTGATTCAAGGTGTCGCTGAATGGGTGGAAAAGAAATTTCATCGCTCCGACAAGAAAGCTCTTATGGCAAAGCTGTGGAACGGTGAGTGGTCATCCGAACTCGTAGTGAATGTTGTGAAGTCCGAACATGAGTTGAAACTCATTGCCAGCCATGGCATCAAGATTCATAGTCTGAGTGACATCGTCTCATCCCTCGCCAAAGAACGCTTTGTTGTTGGGAGTGCCTGCGGTGCTGACATCATCGACCTCATTCACATGAGTTCGCACACTCAGGGGGTCGCGTGATGCCCAACCCGTCGTTCGAGCGGGACGCCGCAAAAGCGCGGCGCCCCTCAACTTTACGTTAGGGCTTCCATACCGCCGTATGGCTTTTTATATGGCCAAGTGCTAGACTTCGCCTATGGCAAATACTCGCTTTGATTGGGATACCGACAAGGATGCTGAAAATCAGCAGAAGCACGGCGTTTCATTTTCCCGCGCTCAGCACGCCTTCGCCGACCCACAGCGCGTAATTGCCAAGGACATCACACACAGTCAAACCGAAGAGCGGTTCTATTGCTTCGGGGAGGTTGATGGCGGCGTTCTTACGGTGCGATTCACATATCGCGCTTCTGTTATTCGAATTATCGGCGCTGGCTATTGGCGCAAAGGAAAGGCAATTTATGAGCGCGAAAATAAAATACACGGATGAACCCCTAGGCAAGACTCAGGTAGTTACCGACTTTCTTCCCTCTCCGAGCGAGCTAGCTTTTCGTGAGGAAGGCGTGAAGGTTACTCTGGCTCTGAGCAAAAAAAGCATCGAGTTTTTCAAGTCCGAAGCTTCGAAACATCACACCCAGTACCAGCGCATGATTCGTCGGCTTCTTGACTCTTATGTTGACGCCCAAGCCCTAACCCGGCGTTCAACCCGGTCTCCGCAAAAGCGCGGAGCCGATTAACTCCACGTTATACGTCACCTATCACAATGAGGGAGGCCACATGACAGACCAAAACCCATTTATCTGGCATGAGCTAGTCACCCCAGACCAGAATAAAAGCGGAGCATTTTTCAGTCAGCTTTTTGGCTGGACACGCAAGGAAGTAGATGCCGGGAAGTTCGGTACCTACACCCTGTTTCAAAAGGAAGGTCAAGATGTTGCCGGAATGATGAACCCAACACCGGAGACACCAAGCAAGGAGTCATTCTGGCATTCCTATATCGCTGTGGAAAACGTCGATGAGTGCGCGAAGCGTGCGCCTTCACTTGGTGGCAGTGTCGTTGTGCCCCCTCACGACGTTCCCGATGTTGGCCGTATTTGCATTGTGGCAGACCCTACTGGTGCTAGTGCGCACTTAATGCAGCCAATCAAAAAGTGACGTATAACCCTGCGTTCAAGCGGGACTGCGCAAAAGCGCGCAGCCCCTTAGCTCCACGTTGGGCATCTAAAATATGAGCCTCCTACCGCATTGACTCTGGTTAGCATATTTGCTAACCTTCAAACATGACATATTCCATCGAATACTTTCATGCAAAAGTGCAAGCCACTGTCGAGGCTTGGCCTGTGGATGTTGTCGCAGATTACGCAAGAATTGTCGAACTTCTTATCGAGCATGGCCCGAACCTGCGTTTGCCCCACTCACGCGCCTTTGGTGGCGGGTTGTTCGAATTACGCCCGCGCGGCAAATCAGGCATTGGAAGAGCGTTCTACTGTTTTCTTGTCGGACAGCGCGTGGTGATACTGCATGCTTTCATTAAAAAATCGCAGGAAACACCAGCGCAGGAAACCAAGCTTGCACGCAAGCGAATGAAGGAGATACAAAATGACTGACCTTAAATATGACCCTGTGCCGCACAATCAAAAAGCTTTTCTTGAAAAGGCATCGAAACGCCGCGGCTTTCGCGAGGCCTACGATGCCCTTGAAGCCGAGTATGCACTCGCGCACGAAATGTTGTCCGCGCGCACACGCGCGGGACTCACTCAAGAAGCAGTGGCTGATCGCATGGGCACCACCAAGAGCGCCGTATCAAGGCTTGAAGGCGCAGGAAAACATGCGCCTTCCATGGCATCGCTCAAGAGGTATGCTGATGCGGTAGGCTGTACGCTCAAAATTGAGTTCATTCCACAGCCGGTGAAACGACGTGTCGCAGCCCAACCCAGCGTTCGAGCGGACGCGCCAAAAGCCGCGCGCCGCTCAACTTAACGTTGACGCTGTAGAAAAACCCATTTTTCACCGATTCCTTGGCGCAATTTTCCATCCCGAAACGTTCCCGTTTCAACTTCAAATTTCTGCTGTGATTTTTGCTGATTCGAGCGAGAACAATTTGTTGCGCCAGGGGAAACCTGAACCTGGCCCCTTTTCCCTCAAAACCATGGGGAAGAGATAATGGGGAAGGGATAAGGGTAAAACCGACACCTTCCCACTCGAGCGCCAAAATCTCGTTCCCTTCTCCCTCCCCCTTAACGTATAGACAACGAATACAGCCCGCCGTCGCGCGTCTGCACCAGCAGCCCGTCGTCCAGCCCGACCGGCGCGGTTTGAATTGCGCTGCCGTCCAGTTTGAGGCGTGCGGCAAAGCTGCCGTCTTCGCGGTTCAAGCCGTGCAGATAGCCTTCGTAATCGCCCGCCGCCACAAAATTGCCCGATGCGTAGGGCGTGGCGGTATCGCGCAGGGACAGCTTCTCGTTCTTCCACACCGTGCTGCCGCTGGTCTTGTCCAGCGCAATCACCGATCCGTTCGCATCGCTGAGATAGAGATATTTGCGCAACAGCATCATGCCCTTGTCGCTGGAAATGTCGCGGTTCCACAACGGGCTGCCTTGCGCGGCGTCATAACACGCCACGCGCCCCTGGAAAGCGATGGCGCAAACCTGTTCGTCATCCGCCACCGGATTGCTGGTGATGTCGCTGATGCGCTCCAGTTCGGTGGCACCGCGCGGTTGCGATACCGATACTTCCCACAATACCGAGCCATCCTTGATTTTCATCGCGGCCAGCTTGCCGCCCGCAAATCCGGCGAAGGCCACATCGCGCTGTAATGTCACGCCGGCATGGCTGCGCACCACCAGGGCCGGCGTGCTGCGCTCGTACAACCAGATGCGCTTGCCGTCCGCCGCGTTCAGGCCGGCAATGCGCCCGTCGCCGCTGCGCACGATCACCACGCCTTCCGCCGCCTGCGGCGCGCTCAGCACTTCGCTGGACACCCTGCTTTTCCAGCGCAGCTTGCCGTCTTCGCCGTAAGCCAGCACCTCGCCCTTGTCGCTGCCGATGAGCACCAGCCCCTCGCCGCCGCCCACGCCGCCGCTGACCGCAATGCCGCTTTCGATGCGCCACACCGGCTTGCCGGTGGCACGATCCACCCGCGTCAGCGTGCCCTTGCCGGACGCGCCATAGATCGCGTTTTTGGTCAGCACGGGTTGCAGCAGGCTTGCGCCGGAATCGCCGAGATCGGCGTGCCAGCGCACCTCGAATTTGGCGGTCTCGCCGAATTCCGCCAACCTGGCAGGCTCCGTCGCATCATCCTTGTTGCCGAACCAGTCTTTCATGGTCGATTTCACAGACGAACAACCGCCCAGCGCGAGCAAGGCGAACAGCAAAGCCAGTCCTGAGCAGCGTCGAAGGGACAGATGCGCCAGCATCATTTCGCTTCCCCGAGCGCATCAATCTTCATCTGGATCAGGTCGCGGTAGATGCTCTTGGCATCGGCCTTTTCGTAAGCCAGTTTGTAGGCGGATCTGGCCTCATCGCTCTTGCCCTGGGCGCTCAATATGTCGCCCCGCAAGTCGGCATACAAGCCATCGAACGAGGCCGGATGCCTGGCTTCCAGCAACTTCATCGCATCGGCATAATTTTTCTCGTCCAGCAGCAGCGCGGCCAGGCGCAGCCGCGCCACGTCTTTCAGGCCGGCTTCCCCGGTGTGATCGATGACCCATTGCAATTGCGTCTTGGCGCGCGCCGCTTCATTGACCTGCTCATTCACCAGCGCCGCCAGCAACGCGGCACGCGAGGCATATCCGGTGGCGGCATATTTTTCCATCACCATGGCTGCGGCATCGTTGACGCGTTTGGCGTCATTGCTTTCCAGTTGCCGGATAAACCCCGCATACAGGATCGCCGCCTCGGCGGACTGCTGGTTCTGGTAATACTGCCAGCCGCGCCAGCCGCCCATCGCGACGACGACAATCAGCAACGCGCCGAGCAACTGGTTGCCGTTCTCTTTCCACCACGCCTTGAGCACATCGAGTTGTTCCTGTTCTTCTAAGTCTAATGCTGCCATGATTTACTCCTACTTGATAATTTGATTGACTGTCGCGATGAGATTCTGCACGCTCACCCGTACCTGTTCGCCGCCCTGCATCGGCTTCACGCCGACCTCGTTCGCCTGCGCCTCGTCGTCGCCGATCACCACCGCCACGGCTGCGCCGCTGGCGTCCGCCTTTTTCATTTGCGACTTGAAGCTGCCGCCGCCGCAGTGCAACAGCACATGCAGCCTGTCGTCGCGCAACTGCTCCGCCACTACGCTGGCCAACCGGCTGGCCAGTTCGCCCTGATGCACCACATACACATCCACTTCCGCTTTGGGCAGCGTCATGCCGTCTTCCTGCAACAACGCCAGCAGCCGCTCCACGCCCATCGCAAAGCCGGTCGCGGGCGTCGGCTTGCCGCCGACCTGCTCCACCAGCCCGTCATAGCGGCCGCCGGCGCAGACGGTACCCTGCGCGCCGAGGCGCGTGGCCACCCACTCGAACACGGTGCGGTTGTAATAGTCCAGCCCGCGCACCAGATGCGGGTTGATTTCGAACGCCACATCGTGGCGCCTGAGCACCGCCTGCACTTCATCAAAATGCCTGAGCGCGTCTTCGTCCAGCTCATCCGCCAGCCTCGGTGCGGCGGCGGTCAGCTCCCGCATCGCCGGATTCTTGCTGTCCAGAATGCGCAGCGGGTTGGTGTACAGG